>NZ_JBSFWT010000023.1:0-93398 GCF_053594975.1 Streptomyces sp. NPDC002537 | reverse complement strand
GGACGGGCTGGATGTGCGGACCGTAGCCCGCATATTCAGCCCGTCCGGCGTTTGAGGACAAGCGGCGGAGCCGCTTTGGGGGTCTGGGGGTCGCCCCCGGCGGCTACGCCGGCTTGCCCGCTGCGGGGGACTTCACCGAATCGAGGGCCTGCGCGTTGGCGCGGTACATGATGCGGCGGAACGTGTAGTCGGAGACATCCCGCCCGGCCTGCAGCGCCACGGTGTCGTCGGAGTCGACCGCCTTGCCGTTCGCGTACCCCGCCACGGTGAAGTACGCGTAGCGCCCCACCGCGTTGGCCGTCAGCCTGCAGGCCGTCGCCCGGCAGAAGGCGGGGTCGCCGTCCCCGGGCAGGGACTCGATGTTCCCCGCGGACTGCTCCTTCGCCTTGTCCGCGGCGGCCTTGTCGTCGAAGACGGCCACCCCGACGGTCACCGCGAGCCCGTCCCGCACGTACGTGGCGCGCAGCACCTTGCGGCAGCCGTTGTCGGCGAGGACGGAGCCGAGGGCACCCTGTGTCGCGGAGGCGCAGTCCGTCGTGGTGGCGGTGGCCGTCTGCTGGTACTTGCGCTTGCCGAGGACCGGCTTGGTGTGCGGGAAGAGGGTCTTCGTGCTCAGGGGCGCCTTGTCCTTGTCGGCGCCGGATATGAAGTCGAGCGGGTTCGGCGGGGGCGGCGGCGCGTGCTCGGAGAAGGAGGGTTCCGGCGTTCCCGACGCGCTGGGCAGCTTCTCGGGCGCGGGCAGGCCGGACGCCTTGCCGCCGCCGTGGTGCGAGCCGGTGACCGCGAAGGTCACGGCCGTGGCGACCGCGACCGCGGCCAGTGCCCCGCCGCCGATGAGCAGCACCTTGCGGCGGCGGCCGCGGGCGGCGGTGTCGGCGGCGAGCGCCGACCAGTCGGGCGTTCCGGATGTACCGGGTGTTCCGGGCGGCGGTCCCCAGGGGGGCGGGGGCGGCGGAGGCGGGCCCCACTGCGGTTGCGGCTGCTGGGGTTCCCCCGGGGCCCCGTACGGCCCTCCCTGCCCAAAGCTCATGGCGTGCATCGTAAACCGGTTGGTCACATCCCTCGCCTGCCGCGACAATCCCACCCATGGGACATGTCGAGGCAGCGCACCTGGAGTACTACCTTCCGGACGGTCGGGCGCTGCTCGGCGACGTGTCCTTCCGGGTCGGTGAGGGCGCCGCGGTCGCCCTCGTCGGTGCCAACGGCGCGGGCAAGACGACGCTGCTCCGGCTGATCTCCGGGGAGCTCCAGCCGCACGGCGGCACGGTGAACGTCACCGGCGGGCTCGGGGTGATGCCGCAGTTCGTGGGGTCCGTACGGGACGACCGCACCGTGCGTGACCTGCTGGTCTCCGTGGCGCAGCCGCGCATCAGGGAAGCGGCGCGCGAGGTGGACGCCGCCGAGCAAGCGATCATGACGCGGGACGACGAGGCCGCGCAGATGGCCTACGCCCAGGCCCTCGCCGACTGGGCGGAGGCGCGGGGCTACGAGGCGGAGACCGTCTGGGACATGTGCACCATGGCCGCGCTCGGCGTCCCGTACGAGAAGGCGCAGTGGCGCCAGGTGCGGACCCTCTCCGGCGGTGAGCAGAAGCGGCTCGTCCTGGAGTCGCTGCTGCGCGGCACGGACGAGGTGCTGCTCCTCGACGAGCCCGACAACTACCTCGACGTGCCCGGCAAGCGCTGGCTGGAGGAGCGGCTGCGCGAGACGAAGAAGACCGTCCTCTTCGTCTCCCACGACCGCGAGCTGCTCGCCCGCGCCGCCGAGAAGATCATCAGCGTCGAGCCGGGCCCGGCCGGCAGTGACGTGTGGGTGCACGGCGGTGGCTTCGACACGTATCACGCGGCCCGTAAGGAGCGCTTCGCCCGCTTCGAGGAGCTGCGCCGCCGCTGGGACGAGAAGCACGCCCAGCTGAAGAAGCTCGTGGTCAACCTGCGGCAGGCCGCCGCGGTCAGCCACGAGATGGCCTCCCGCTACGCCGCCGCGCAGACCCGGCTGCGGAAGTTCGAGGAGGCCGGGCCGCCGCCGGAGCCGCCGCGCGAGCAGGACATCCGGATGCGGCTGCGCGGCGGGCGCACCGGTGTACGGGCCGTGACCTGCGAGAAGCTTGAGCTCACCGGGCTGATGCACCCCTTCGACCTGGAGGTCTTCTACGGCGAGCGGGTCGCGGTGCTCGGCTCGAACGGCTCCGGGAAGTCGCACTTCCTGCGGCTGCTGGCGGGCGAGGAGGTGGCCCACACCGGCGCCTGGAAGCTGGGCGCCCGGGTCGTTCCCGGCCACTTCGCCCAGACCCACGCCCACCCCGAGCTGATGGGGCGCACGCTCGTCGACATCCTGTGGACGGAGCACGCCAAGGACCGGGGCGGCGCGATGTCCGTGCTGCGGCGGTACGAGCTGGAGAAGCAGGGCGATCAGCCCTTCGAGAAGCTGTCGGGCGGGCAGCAGGCCCGCTTCCAGATCCTGCTGCTGGAGCTGGCCGGGACGACGGCGCTGCTCCTGGACGAGCCGACGGACAACCTGGACCTGGAGTCGGCCGAGGCGCTCCAGGAGGGGCTGGAGTCCTACGAGGGCACGGTGCTCGCGGTCACCCACGACCGCTGGTTCGCTCGTTCGTTCGACCGCTTTGTGGTCTTCGGGGCGGACGGGCGCGTCCGCGAGGTGCCGGAACCGGTCTGGGACGAGGCGCGCGTGGCCCGCGCCCGGTAGCCGGGCTTCCTGGCCCCGGGCCCCGCAACACGGCTTCGCCGCGTTGTCCTCAAACGCCGGACGGGCTGGATTCGCGGACCGTGGCTCTTTGGCTTGCGGCCCGCAGGCGGCGGGCTGCGTCGGCAAAATCAGCCCGTCCGGCGTTTGAGGACGCGGCCGCAGGCCGCTCCCGCCGCAGGCGGCAGGCGGTCCGCGGGCGGGGGCACCGCTGTAGTGGGGCCATGTGTTTTGACCCCGCCGGTAGGCGACCGGTACTCTACGAGTTCGTTATGCGTATTGGCTTGGTCGTTCTCACGCGAGGGGCCCTTACGCTTGCTCGTCGGGCCGATAACCACCGGCGCGCGTCCGGGTTGCGTCCCCGGATCGCCGTCAGTGTCGGTTGACCGCCCGGAGAGACGTGTCAGGACCCACACTCAGAAGCGAAGGCTACGACCGTGCGTACGTACAGCCCCAAGCCCGGCGATGTCACGCGCCAGTGGCACATCATCGACGCGCAGGACGTCGTCCTGGGCCGTCTGGCCTCTCAGGCCGCCAACCTCCTGCGCGGCAAGCACAAGCCTGTGTACGCCCCGCACATGGACATGGGTGACTTCGTCATCATCATCAACGCCGACAAGGTGCACCTGTCCGGCAACAAGAAGACCCAGAAGATGGCCTACCGCCACTCTGGCTTCCCGGGCGGTCTCCGCGCGGTGCGTTACGACGAGCTGCTCGACAAGAGCCCCGAGAAGGCTGTCGAGAAGGCGATCAAGGGCATGATCCCCAAGAACTCCCTCGGCCGTCAGATGCTCTCGAAGCTGAAGGTCTACTCGGGCAGCGAGCACCCGCACGCCGCCCAGCAGCCGGTTCCGTTCGAGATCACCCAGGTCAAGCAGGGCTAGTCCCGGCCACCGCCGAACCAGACAGAAAGTATCTGAGGAGAATCGTGGCTGAGACCACCGTCGAGACCCCGCTCGAGGGCGACGAGACCTACGCCGAAGTAACGACCTTCGAGTCCGAGGTGCCCGTCGAGGGCGAGTACACCTCCGAGTCGCTGGCGTCCCGCTTCGGTGACCCGCAGCCGGCCGCCGGCCTGGGTCGTCGTAAGAACGCCATCGCCCGCGTCCGGATCATTCCGGGCACCGGCAAGTGGAAGATCAACGGCCGCACCCTTGAGGACTACTTCCCCAACAAGGTGCACCAGCAGGAAGTCAACGAGCCCTTCAAGGTGCTCGAGCTCGACGACCGCTACGACGTCATCGCCCGCATCGCGGGTGGCGGCGTGTCCGGCCAGGCCGGCGCCCTGCGCCTCGGTGTGGCCCGCGCGCTGAACGAGGCGGACGTGGAGAACAACCGCGGCCCGCTGAAGAAGGCCGGCTTCCTGAGCCGCGACGACCGTGCGGTCGAGCGCAAGAAGGCCGGTCTGAAGAAGGCCCGCAAGGCTCCGCAGTACAGCAAGCGCTAAACAGCACCTGCTGCTTCTGCTCGAACGCCCCGGCGGCACGCTCCGTGCCCGCCGGGGCGTTCGGCTATCGGCGGCACGGGGCGTATACCTGGATGTACCCGGGCGCAACGCTCCGGTCCCGGACTCGACACCTTTCTTCTTTGGCAGAGGCCCTCCCGGGCCCCGTGCCTCCCGCGTTTTTCGGAGGACACCAGTGGGACGACTCTTCGGTACGGACGGTGTGCGCGGTGTGGCCAACGCCGATCTGACAGCCGAGCTGGCGCTCGGCCTGTCGGTCGCCGCGGCGCATGTGCTCGCCGAGGCGGGTACGTTCGAGGGCCACCGCCCCGTGGCCGTGGTCGGCCGCGATCCGCGGGCGTCCGGGGAGTTCCTGGAGGCCGCCGTGGTGGCCGGGCTCGCCAGCGCGGGTGTCGACGTCCTGCGGGTGGGCGTGCTGCCCACGCCCGCCGTCGCCTACCTCACCGGGGCGCTCGGCGCGGACCTCGGCGTGATGCTGTCGGCCAGCCACAACGCCATGCCCGACAACGGCATCAAGTTCTTCGCCCGCGGCGGCCACAAGCTCGCCGACGAGCTGGAGGACCGGATCGAGCGGACCTACCGGGCGCACGCCTCCGGCGAGCCCTGGGACCGGCCCACCGGCGCCGGCGTCGGCCGGGTCCGCGACTACGACCAGGGCTTCGACAACTACGTCGCCCACCTCATCGGCGTGCTGCCCAACCGCCTGGACGGCCTCAAGGTCGTCATCGACGGCGCCCACGGCGCCGCCTCCCGTGTCTCCCCCGAGGCGTTCTCCCGCGCGGGCGCCGAGGTCGTCACCATCGGCACCGAGCCCGACGGCCTCAACATCAACCACGAGTGCGGCTCCACCTACCTGGACAAGCTGCGCGCCGCCGTGGTCGAGCACGGCGCCGACCTGGGCGTCGCCCACGACGGTGACGCCGACCGCTGCCTGGCCGTGGACAGCAAGGGCAACGAGGTCGACGGCGACCAGATCCTCGCCGTCCTCGCCCTCGCCATGCGCGAGGCCGGCTCGCTGCGCAAGAACACCGTCGTCGCCACCGTGATGTCCAACCTGGGCTTCAAGCTGGCCATGGAGCGCGAGGGCGTCGACCTCGTGCAGACTGCCGTCGGCGACCGCTACGTCCTGGAGGAGATGAAGGCCCACGGCTTCGCCCTCGGCGGCGAGCAGTCCGGCCACGTCATCGTCCTCGACCACGCCACCACCGGCGACGGCACCCTCACGGGTCTGATGCTGGCCGCTCGCGTCGCGGCGACGGGACGGTCGCTGGCCGACCTCGCCGGTGTCATGGAGCGGCTGCCGCAGATCCTCATCAATGTGCGGGACGTCGACAAGTCGCGCGTGGCGTCCTCGGAGGAGCTTGCCGCGGCGGTCGCCGTGGCCGAGGCCGAACTGGGTTCCACGGGGCGGGTGTTGCTGCGGTCGTCCGGTACGGAGCCGCTGGTGCGGGTCATGGTCGAGGCCGCCGACATCGAGCAGGCGCAGGCTGTCGCCGAACGCTTGGCTGACGCCGTCAAGTCCGCGCTGGGCTAAGGGTTTTCCGGGGCTCCGCCCCGGACCCCGGTCCTCAATCGCCGGACGGGCTGGATTTTCCGGACTGTGGCTCTTCGGCCTGCGGCCCGCAGGTTGTGGATCACGCCGGCAAAATCAGCCCGTCCGGCGTTTGAGGACGCGGCCGCAGGCCGCTCCCGCCGCAAGGCGGCGAACCGGCCCGCGCCCACCCTCAGAGCTTCCGCAAGGACAACCGCTGGACCTTGTGGTCCGGCCCCTTCCGGAGGATGAGGTTCGAGCGCCCCCGCGTCGGCGCCACATTCTCCAGCAGATTCGGCTTGTTGATGGTGCGCCAGTTGCGGCGCGCGTAGTCCAGCGCCTCCTCCTCCGGGACCTGCGTGTAGCGGCGGAAGAAGGAGTGCGGGTCCTGAAAGGCCGTCAGGCGGAGCTTCTTGAAGCGCTCGTAGTACCAGCGCTCGATGTCCTCCGCCCGCGCGTCCACGTAGACGCTGAAGTCGAAGAAGTCGGCGAGCCCCACCCGCGTGCGGCCGTCCTTGCCGGGGAGGGCCGGCTGCAGGACGTTGAGGCCCTCGATGATCAGGATGTCCGGGCGGTGCACGGTCAGCCGCTCGCCGGGCACGATGTCGTAGATCAGGTGGGAGTAGACGGGCGCGGTCACCTCGTCCTTGCCCGCCTTCACATCCGCGACGAAGCGGGTCAGGGCACGCCGGTCGTAGGACTCGGGGAAGCCCTTGCGGGACATCAGCCCGCGGCGGTGCAGCTCGGCGTTGGGCAGCAGGAAGCCGTCCGTGGTGACCAGCTCGACGCGCGGGTGCTCGGGCCAGCGGGCCAGCAGCGCCTGGAGCAGGCGGGCGGTGGTCGACTTGCCGACGGCGACGCTGCCCGCGACCCCTATGACGAAGGGGGTTCCCGGCTGCGAACCGTGGCCACGGGTACCCGCCTCGCCCAGGAAGGTGTTGAGCGTCCCGCGCAACTGGCTGGTGGCCTTGACATAGAGGTTGAGCAGGCGGGACAGCGGCAGGTAGACGTCCCGGACCTCGTCCAGGTCGATGACGTCGCCGAGCCCGCGCAGCCGCTCGACCTCCTCCGCCGTCAGTGGCAGCGGGGTGTTCTCGCGCAGGGCGCTCCATTCCGCACGGGTCAGGTCCACGTACGGGGAGGAGTCTGCGCGGCGGCGTTGCTGCGGCTGCTCTGTAGTGGTCGGCACGCGCCCATTGTGCGCGGGTGCCGCGCGCCCTTCACTTCCGGGTGCCGGGTGCGGGCGTTCTCATGGGGTTTGCGAGGCTCGTGCGGCGTCAGGCAGTGAACTTCGGCGAGACCCCTGTACCTACTGGCCGGTCAGTACTACGGTCCAGCATCCTGCTGCCGCACCATCGCTGAGGGGCGCCGTGTTCGTTCTCCGCGCCGTACGGAACTCCGTACGGGTCTCCGTACGTCAGTTTGCGCGCCGTCTGCGCCGTGCGCGCCCCCTCCACCCTGTACGGGGCGTGCCCGGGGGCGGCGAGGACTTCGCCGCCCATGTCTGCGGCGAGCTGGCCGCCGAGCTGCCCGACGAGGACCTCGGCCAGGACCTCGACGACTGCCTGGACCGCTATCGGTTCGGCAGCAAGCCGCGCTGCGAGGAGGTCGAGTACCTCGAACTGGTCCAGGACGCGATCGACCGGATCGAGCGGGGAAGCTGAAACGGGGCCGGGGCGAGGCCGGGGCGAGGCCGGGACGGGAGCTGGGACGGGGGCGTGCGGGCGTGCACAGAGGCGCCTGCCGAGTCCGGTGCGCGGAGGTTGGGCCATTGGGGGTTACGGCCCGGCCCCGGGCCGTACGCTGCTCCGCATGTGCGGAATCGTTGGCTATGTGGGAGGGCAGTGCGCCCTCGACGTCGTATTGGCCGGGCTGCGGCGGCTGGAGTACCGCGGCTACGACTCGGCGGGGGTCGCCGTGCTCGCCGACGGCGGGCTCGCCGCCGCGAAGAAGGCGGGCAAGCTCGCCAACCTGGAGAAGGAGCTCTCGGACCGCCCGCTGCCGTCCGGTCCCACCGGCATCGGCCATACCCGCTGGGCCACCCACGGCGGGCCCACCGACGACAACGCCCACCCGCACCTGGACAACGCGGGCCGCGTCGCCGTCGTGCACAACGGCATCATCGAGAACTTCGCCGAGCTGCGTGCCGAGCTGACCGACCGCGGTCACGCGCTGGCCTCCGAGACCGACACCGAGGTCGTCTCGCACCTGCTCTCCGAGGCGTTCTCCTCCTGCGGCGACCTCGCCGAGTCCATGCGCCAGGTGTGCCGCCGGCTGGAGGGCGCGTTCACGCTGGTCGCGGTGCACGCGGACGAGCCCGACGTGGTCGTCGGCGCCCGCCGCAACTCGCCGCTGGTCGTCGGCGTCGGCGCCGGGGAGTACTTTCTCGCCTCCGACGTCGCCGCGTTCATCGCCCACACCCGCGAGGCCCTCGAACTCGGTCAGGACCAGGTCGTGGAGCTGCGCCGGGAGGGCGTGACCGTCACCGACTTCGACGGCGCGCCCGCGGACGTCCGCGCGTACCACGTGGACTGGGACGCCTCCGCCGCCGAGAAGGGCGGCTACGACTACTTCATGCTCAAGGAGATCGCCGAGCAGCCGAAGGCGGTCGCGGACACGCTCCTCGGACGCATCGACGCCGCGGGCACGCTGGCGCTGGACGAGGTGCGCATCCCCACGTCCGTGCTGCGGGAGGTCGACAAGGTCGTCATCGTGGCGTGCGGCACCGCGTACCACGCCGGGATGATCGCCAAGTACGCCATCGAGCACTGGACCCGCATCCCCTGCGAGACGGAGCTGGCCAGCGAGTTCCGCTACCGCGACCCGATCCTCGACCAGCGGACGCTGGTGATCGCGATCAGCCAGTCCGGCGAGACGATGGACACCCTGATGGCCCTGCGGCACGCGCGCGAGCAGGGCGCCCGGGTGCTGGCCATCTGCAACACCAACGGTTCGACGATCCCGCGCGAGTCCGACGCCGTCCTCTACACCCACGCCGGGCCCGAGGTCGCGGTCGCGTCCACGAAGGCGTTCCTGACCCAGCTGGTCGCCTGCTATCTC
Source organism: Streptomyces sp. NPDC002537 (assembly GCF_053594975.1). Taxonomy (NCBI): domain Bacteria; kingdom Bacillati; phylum Actinomycetota; class Actinomycetes; order Kitasatosporales; family Streptomycetaceae; genus Streptomyces; species Streptomyces sp. NPDC002537. Next base: position 84,639 of record NZ_JBSFWT010000023.1, on the reverse strand, counting down.
GTCGCCCTCTACCTGGGGCAGGTGCGCGGCACCAAGTGGGGCGACGAGATCCGCTCGGTCGTCCGCGAGCTGTCCGCCATCGCCACCCAGGTCGACGAGGTCCTGGAGACCATGGAGCCGGTCCGCGAACTGGCCCGCTCCCTCGCCGACAAGAACACCGTCCTCTTCCTCGGGCGGCACGTCGGCTACCCCGTGGCCCTGGAAGGCGCCCTGAAGCTCAAGGAACTCGCCTACATGCACGCCGAGGGCTTCGCCGCGGGCGAGCTCAAGCACGGTCCGATCGCCCTGATCGAGAAGGACCTGCCGGTGGTCGTGGTCGTCCCGTCGCCGCGCGGGCGCTCCGTGCTGCACGACAAGATCGTCTCCAATATCCAGGAGATCCGCGCCCGCGGCGCCCGCACCATCGTGATCGCCGAACGGGGTGACGAGGCCGTCCGTCCGTACGCAGACCACCTCGTCGAGATCCCGGCGACTCCCGTGCTCCTCCAGCCTCTTGTGGCCACGGTTCCCCTCCAGGTCTTCGCGTGCGAGCTCGCCACCGCCCGCGGCAACGAGGTCGACCAGCCGCGCAACCTCGCGAAGTCGGTGACCGTCGAATGATCGTGGGAGTCGGCATCGACGTCGCCGAGATCGACCGCTTCGAGGCGGCCCTCCGCCGCACCCCGGCCATGGCCGACCGGCTCTTCGTCGAGCGCGAGCTGTACCTTGCGAGCGGTGAACGCAGGGGGATCGCCTCGCTGGCCGCGCGCTTCGCGGCGAAGGAGGCCGTGGCGAAGGCGCTGGGCGCGCCGGGGAACCTGCTGTGGACGGACGCGGAGGTGACGACGGAGGCGACCGGCCAGCCGCGCCTGGTCGTCACGGGCACGGTCGCGGCCCGCGCCGAGGAACTGGGCGTCACGTCGTGGCACGTCTCGCTGAGCCATGACGCGGGGGTGGCGTCGGCGGTGGTCATCGCGGAGAAGTGAGGCAAGGCCCCCGCCCGTCCGCCGGGCGGGGGCGGTCTCTGCGTGGTTCAGCGGGTGGTCCAGCCGCCGTCGACAGGGACGGTCGCGCCCACGACGAACGAGGCGCGGTCGCTGGCCAGCCAGGCGGCGGCCTCCGCGATCTCCTCCGGGCGCGCGCCGCGCGGCAGCAGCGACGACTTGTACATGGCCTCCGCCATCTCCGGGACGGACCGTAGGTATTCGGTGAGCTTCTCGATCAGGGTGACGCCGGGGGCGATGGCGTTGATCCTGATGCCCTGTTCCGCGTATTCGGCCGCGGCGGCCTTGGTCAGGCCGATGACCGCGTGCTTCGAGGCGATGTACGGGGCGGCGGTGGGAGTGGCGACGAGCCCCGCGGTGCTGCTGTTGTTCACGATGGTGCCGCCGCCGTCCTGTCCGAGCATGACGGTGATCTCGTGGCGCATGCAGTTCCAGACGCCGCGGACGTTGGTGTCCATGATGCTGTCGTACACGTCGTCGTCCATCAGGTGCATGGGCGACTGGGCGGCCGCGACCCCGGCGTTGTTGAAGGCGACGTCGAGCCGGCCGAACCGGGCGACGGCCGTGTCGATCGCGCGGGCGGCGTCGTCGGGGCGGGCGATGTCCGCGACGGCGTACGCGGCCCGATGCCCCTTGGCGCGGAGCTCCTCGACGAGCACGGCCAGCTTCTCCTCGCTCCGGGCGACGAGCACGACGGCCGCGCCCTCACGGGTGAACACACGGGCCGCGGCCGCGCCTATGCCACTGCTGGCGCCGGTGATGAGGGCCGTCTTGCCTGTTAACAGGCCGGTGTCGGTGGTCATGTCGGTGGTCGTGTCGCTGGTCGTGTCGCTGGTCATGGGGCCGACGATATGTGTCGGGGGCACGGAGGTGGACCCCTGACCGACCCCTGTTCTCACGTCGGCGGACCACGATCCCCCTACCGGGGCGTGTCGCCCAACGACTCCAGCAGCGTGCGCAGTTCACCGGCCAGCGCGTCGCGCCGCCCGCGCGGCAGTGCCGCCAGCAGCCGGTTCTCCGTCGCGAGGTGATCCGGCAGGGCCACGTCGATCAGGGCGCGGCCCTCTTCCGTGAGGGTGACGTGGATGCCGCGGCCGTCCGAGTCGCTGGGGGTGCGGGTGATCAGGCCGCGGCTCTGCAGCCGGTCGAGGCGCTGGGTGATCGCGCCGGACGTGACCATCGCGGAGCGCATCAGCTCGGCGGGTGTCAGCCGGTGCGGCGGATCGCTGCGCCGCAGGGTGGCGAGGACGTCGAAGGAGGCGATGTCGAGCCCGTGCGAGGCGAACGTGCGGCGCAGCTCCGCGTCGACGAGCCGTGAGAGCCGCTGGAGGCGGCCGATGATGCCCATCGGGGAGGTGTCCAGGTCGGGGCGCTGCGCGGCCCACTGTTCCTGGATTCGGTCGACTTGGTCTGTCACGCGCCCCAGCCTAGTCACTGTCTCACCGCTAAGAGAGATTGCTTAGTGCTAAGTAAAAGGCTAAGTTGTCTTAGTGCTAAGCAATCGCATCGGGATCGTTCTCATGACCGCGCTGGCGCCCGTCATCTGGGGCTCCACCTACCTCGTCACCACCGAGCTGCTGCCGCCGGGCCGCCCCCTGCTGGCGGGAGCGGTGCGCGCCCTGCCCGCCGGACTCGTCCTCGTCGCCGTCACCCGGCGCCTGCCGCGCGGCTCGTGGTGGTGGCGCGCGCTCGTGCTGGGCGCGCTCAACATCGGGGCGTTCTTCGCGCTGCTCTTCGTGGCGGCCTACCGCCTGCCCGGCGGCGTCGCCGCCACCCTCGGTGCGCTCCAGCCGCTGCTCGCGGCGGGCCTTGCCGCCGGGCTGCTCGGCGAGCGGCTGACCCTTCGCACGGTGCTCACGGGCGCGGCCGGGGTGGCCGGGGTGAGCCTGCTCGTGCTGCGCGCCGACGCGCGGCTCGACGGCCTCGGGCTGCTCGCCGCGCTCGGGGGTGCGGTGGTCATGGCGACCGGCGTCGTCCTCAGTAAGAAGTGGGCGTCCCCGGCGCCGCTGCTCGCGACGACGGGCTGGCAACTGGTGGCCGGAGGGCTGCTGTTGCTGCCGGTGGCGCTGTGTGTGGAGGGGGCCCCGCCCGCCTCGCTGACCGGCGCGAACCTGGCCGGTTACGCCTACCTCGCGGTCGTCGGCGCGGGCCTCGCCTACCCCCTCTGGTTCCGGGGGATACGCGCCCTGCCCTCGACCGACGTCACCTTCCTCGGCCTGCTCAGCCCGGTCGTCGCCACGGCCCTCGGCTGGCTCGTCCTCGATCAGGACCTCACCCCGGCGCAGTCCTTCGGCGGACTCGTCGTCCTCGCGTCCCTGGTGGCGGCGCAGGTCCGTCGCCGTACGGGTAGGGAATCGGTGCCCGTGGGGGGCCGTTCGCCGGGCCGTACTGACGGGACGTCCCGTGCCCGTGTCAGTGGGCGGGGGTACGGTTCTGGGTGACGAGTCAGAACGGAGCACCGTATGCCCCCGCACTTTGACGAGTACGCCGGAGCGCGTGTCGCGCGTGTCCGCAAGGTCCGGCGTTTGACGCAACGCGAGTTGGCGGACCTGTCCCACGTTTCGTACAGCACTCTGACCAAGGTCGAGCAGGGGGCGCTGCCCGCGAGTCCCTCGGTGGTCGGCGCGCTGGCACGGGCGCTGTCCGTGCCGGTCGCCGAGCTGATCGGGCAGCCGTACCTGGAGGAGCTGCGCCAGGACCAGTTGGACGGTCTGATCCAGCCCATCCGCGAGGCGCTGAACGTGTACGACCTCGGCCCCGACCCGGACGTCACCCCGCGCCCCGTGGAGGAGTTGGAAGCGCACGCGGACGCGTTGTGCGCGCTGGTGCGCGCCGCGAACATCAAGCAGGTGGCGGCCGAACTCCCCGGCCTGATCCACGAGTCCACGACGGCGGCGCACGCGACGCCCGGCACCCGCAATTGGCGACTGCTCGCGGGCACGTACCGGACGGCCTACGACGTCACCACGAAGCTGGGCTTCGCCGACCTGTGCACGGTCGCCCTGGACCGCATGGACTGGGCCGCCCAGCGCACCTCGGACGCGATCCTGGGCGGCATGCGGCAGTACCTGCGGGCCCTCGCCTACCTGCGGGCGAGCGACTACCGGACCGGCAAGCGGCTGGTGCGGCTGGGCATGGCGACGCTGGAGCAGGCGGACGAGGGTCGGGTGCGCGACGTGGTCACGGGCCAACTCCACCTGGGTGCCGCCGTCCTGGCCGCACGCGACAAGGACGAGAGCACCGCCTTCGGCCACCTCGACCAGGCGCGCTCGATCGCGAAGCGCACCGGCCCCGCGGAGAAGGTGCACTGGCTGTCCTTCGGCCCGGCCAACGTGGGCGTGCACCGCGTGAGCGTCCTGGCCGAACTCGACCAGTACGCCGAAGCCGTACAGACCGCGCAGGACACCCCACTCCCCTCCGACTGGCCGGCGTCCCGCCTCGCCCATCACCACACCGAGGTGGCGGCGGCCCAGATGTGGACCGGCCGTACGGAGGCGTCCTTCAAAAGCCTGCAGCAGGCGCGGCGGTTGGCGCCGCAGCAGACGCGCTATCACCCGACGGTGCGGGAGACGTACGCGGGGCTGGAATCGGCGAAGCGACGGATGCCGGAAACATTCGGCAACTTCGGTGCCTGGCTTGGAGCCTGACGGTAAGTGAAGTGCTGGCCGGAGCTATCAGCGACCTCTGATAGTTCCGGGCGGGAAGTGTCGGCACGCTGTGAGGGCCGGAGGACCCCCGCGACCGTGTGACCGGTCCGGGGGCATGGTCAACGCCTCGTAGGAGCGTCAACGTGCCACACTCTATTCGCCGCGTAGCCGACTGGGCGAGAGCGCGGTTCGGCCGTCGTACGGCCGGGCCTGTCGGGCCGGTTACGGAGTCGCGTACCCCGGTGCGTACGCCCGGCCCGGTCGAAGGGTCCCGTACCGACGCCGCCTGCGGCGTCCACGTCTGGGCGACCGCGCACGGGATCGACCTCAGCTACAGCTCGCCCCTGGTGCGGTGCGACTGCGCCGCGCACCGGCCCGCCCCGCCCGTCGACGCCGCGCGCCTGCGCGCCAAGGTGGCGGAGGCCAATCGGATCAGCAGCTGGGGGCGCCCCTACTGAGGCTCGGCCGCGATACTGGCTCTCCGGCGCACACAGAAAACGTCAGGGGAGGGCCGTGCACCCGGCAAGGGAACGTATCGCGGCGGTCATCGGGCAGCACACGCAGGGCAGCGGCTACCTGCTGGCCCCACGTCTCGTACTGACGGCCGCCCACGTGGCGGAGGGGCCCACGCGGGTGGCCGTCCCCGGCGGGGTCGGCCTCGTGGACTGCCGGACGCTCTGGACCCGTGACGACGAGAAGGGGGACGTGGCGCTGCTCCTCGCGGAGCGGGATCTGGTGGCGCCGGAGGTGGCGGCCGCGTTCGAGCCGGTGGTCTGGGGGCGGCTCAAGGATCTGGTGTGGCGCGACGCGCAGGCCATCGGCTTCCCGCAGGTCGCCCGGGACGTCGACGACGAGCTGGACACCGAACAACTCGTCGGCACCCTCAAGCCCGGCAGTGGGCTGCTAGGCGGCCGCTATGTGCTCGACAGCGCGTACGGCGCCCCGGCCGCCCTCGCGGGCGGCGGCTCGCCGTGGGCGGGCATGTCCGGCGCGGCCGTCTTCGTGGGCGGGCTGCTGTGCGGGGTCGTCTGCGAGGACGCGGGCGGTTGGCGGCACGGGCGGCTGACGGTCACGCCCATGTTTCGTATCTTGTCGCACCCGGAATTCCTGGACCTGTGCATCGAGCATGACCACAGGCCGACGTCGCGTGCGCTGGACTCGTCCCTTGAGGCGGAGGAGGAGACGTTCGAGCAGCGGCTCCGGGAATATCTTGCCAAGAGGGCCGGGGAGTTGACGATTGTCGGACTCACGCTCTCGGACGGTGAGGGGGAGGGGTGGCCGCTTGACGCGGCGTATCTGAGTTTGGAGGTGACGAGTGGGGAGACTTCCTGGCGTGCCGAGCGGGATGCGATCGAAAGGACGATTCGGGAACGCGTACATGAGGTCGAGCGCTTGGCGGCCTCGGCGGCGGAAACGACTGAACTACGTTTTGTTCATATGCGGTTGCTCGAGGCCAAGGTCGATGCGCAACAACTCAATGCCGTACCCGCGCCCCGACGAGCCGAGGAAGCCCTCTCCGGCCGCGACCGGGTCCTCCTGCGCGGCGCCGCCGGTTCCGGCAAGACGACACTGCTTCAGTGGCTTACCGTGATCGCAGCGAATGGTGAACTCCCGCCGGAACTAAAGCAATTCTCCGATTGTGTTCCACTTCCCCTGCCGCTCCGTACGCTCGTCGGCGGAGACAGCGGTCTGCCCGACCCGGAACGCTTCCTCCGTTTCCTCGCCCGCCCGCTTGCCGGGCTGCCTGCCGCGCAGGGGTGGGTGACGCGACGGCTGGACGAAGGCCGCGCGTTGCTGCTGATCGACGGTGTCGACGAGGTCCCCGAGGCCGACCGTCGTCGCACGCTGGCGTGGCTGAAGGAGTTGCTGGACGCGTACCCGGACGTACGGTGCGTCGTCACGACCCGCCCCTCCGCCGTGCGAGTGGGCTGGCTCAAGGACTCCGGGTTCACGGAGCTGGAACTGATGCCCATGAGCCGTGCCGACGTCGCGGCATTTATCGACCGCTGGCATACGGCGGCGGGGCAGGCGGAGAACGAGCAGCTCCGTGCCTTCCGGGATGCGCTGACCAAGGCGGTGGTGGCGAAACCGGACCTCGGGCGGCTCGCAACCAATCCCCTTATGTGCGCGCTGATTTGCGCCCTCAACCGCTCACGTCGCGGCAATCTTCCCCAGGGCCGCATGGAGCTCTATCGCGCTGCGCTGGAGCTGCTGCTCGTACGCCGCGACCGTGAACGCGATGTCGTGATCGGTACGGACGGGCCGGAGCTGGAGCACGCGCAGCAAACGGCGCTCCTGCAGAAGATCGCCTACTGGCTCATCCGTAACGGCCGCTCGGAAATCGAGTGGGACAAGGCCGTCCAGATCATCGAACACGCGCTCCCGGCCATGCCGGTGGTCGCGGCACGCGGCGACGCCGAGAGCATTTTGCGTCACCTTGTGCTGCGCAGTGGGCTGTTGCGGCGACCGACAGGCGAGACGCTTGACTTCATCCACCGTACGTTCCAGGACTATCTCGGCGCTCAAGCCGCCATCGAGGATTGGGACTTCGATGTCCTGGTGAACCATGCCCACGATGACCAGTGGGAGGACGTACTCCGCATGGCGGTCGGGCATGCGTCACCAAAAGCACGGGCCGAACTGCTGGGGATGATGTTGCGCCGGGCTGCCCAGATGGCGGAGCACGGGCCACGTTTGCGCCTGTTGGCGGCCGCGTGCCTGGAGCACGCAACGGAGCTCGACCCCGCAGTGCGGGCGCGGGTGGCTGAAGCGGCGCTGGAGCTGGTGCCGCCGCGGAACCCAGAGGCCGCAAAAGAGCTGGCGACCGCCGGTCGCGTCATCATCGATCTGCTGCCGGGGCCGGACTGGGTATCCGAGGAGAAATATGGCCCCGAACATTACGAGGTGGCTCACGCCGTGGTTGTGGCGGCGACCACCGTCGCCGACGACCGGGCGATCCCTCTGCTGGCCGAGTACGCCGATCACCCCTTCCTGGATGTGCGCGCTCAACTCGCCTGGTCCTGGGACCGTTTCAACACCGATCACTATGCGGATGAGGTGATCGGACGGCTTGCGTACAAAGGGGGCGGGAAGGAAGGCTTGGAGTTCATCGTGCGGTCGAAGTCGGAGGTTTCCGCGCTCAAGCGGCTTGGAGGGCGCCCATGGGTACGGTGCATGGGCTCGCTAGGCGTGGATGATCTGCATGACCTGGGCACTCCTGTCATGGAAACGCTCTCATTCCACTCCAACACCGAGAGCATCGATTTTGGGCGCCTCCGTCTCGTCCGCCCGCTGTCGGAGCTCGGCATCGTGAACTCGTACTGCCGCGGCGACTTGGAAGGGCTGGACAGTGAAGCCCTGCACACCTTGAACTTCTCGGTGCTTCAGGGGCCTGGCCGCATCGATGCGGTGTCGAGAATGATGAAACTGGAAGCGTTGACACTCAGTTGGGGTTCAGGAATGGAGTTCGCACAGGTATTAGAACTGCCGCGCACGCTCCGATACCTCCGGCTCGGAAGGGGGCCGTCAGCCGATTTGCGACTGGAGGGCATGAGTCATTGCCGTGCCTTGCGTTCGCTGTCGTACGTGAATCTGGGGGGCGCTCAAGCTGTGGAGCTGGGGAATATTTCTTCCTTCCCCGCTCTCACGGATCTGCGGATCCAGGGCGAGGACCTCGCCTGGTGGACGGAGGCTGAGCCGATGCCCCAAGTGGAGCGACTGTTCCTCGACGAGCCTGAAGGACTCTCTGGGCTGGGCTGTCTTCCCACTATTTTTCCCAACCTTAAACAGCTCTACATCCACAGCAAGCACTCCAGTGAACCCCTCGACATGGCCCACCTCGCCGACCTCCCCATCCCCGACGTCTCCATCGATCACCACGGCCCCGTACTCAATGCGGACGCGCTTCCCCACGCCGTGCATAATTCCGCTGAGAAGATCACCCGCGGCGCAAAGGGACGCTCCTGAAACGTTCACCTCTCCCGGCCGCTGTTCCCGAAAGCGCGCCCCAGTGAGTGAAGAACCCTCCGTCCCGGACGACGTCTGGAAGAAATTCGTCCGGGACCACGAGAAGTCGCAGCGTCCGGCGGCAACGCCTGAGCCCAAGGCCGGCAAGGCCGGCAAGGCCGCCCGCCGCATACCCGTCCGCATAGCCGTCCCCGCCGCGGCCATCGCCGCCGCCGTCATCGCCATGCTGCTCGTCCCCGGTCACGACAAGCCGGCGGAGGAGGACCACACCAACGAGGCCGTCGCCACCGGCGGCAGGCCGAAACCGGTCCCCGTCCCGTCCGTCCCCTCCGTCCACGGCAGCCTCCCGCCCGACGCGCCCAAGGAACTCCCCTCCCTGCTCGCCCGCCCCGTGATCGGCGCGGATCAGGCGTTCCCCGACGAGACCGTGAAGGCCGACTCGGGCGAGGAGTACCACCGCGTGGACGTGGCCAGCACGACGGACTGCTCACGTGCGGTCAGCCCGGAGCTGGCAGGGATCATCAAGCAGGGGGAGGGCTGTCTCCGGCTCACCTCCGCGCTCTACACGGACGCGGCGAAGAAGGCGCGGATCACGGTCGGCGTGCTGAGCTTCAAGCGGGTGGAGGACGCGGGGACGGTCTTCGCCATGACGGGCCTCGACCCGCTCAAGTACGAGATGATGTCGCTCGACCCACCGCCGGGCTCCGGCCTGGACCCCGTACCGCCGCACACCCCGGCCACGTTCAACCGCCTGATGACCGTCCGCTCCACCATCCTCGCCAACGCCGAATGGGCGGACGGCAGTTCCGCCGACGAACCCGGACTGAGCCGCAAGGGCGCGGAACTCCTGGGCCACTTCCAGAAGACGATCGGTGCCTACGAGGAGGGTGGGAAGAGCTGAGCGGACCCGTCGGCGTCAGGGCCTGATGTCGAGCACCCGCACCGGCTGAGACGCCCAGCGATCGGGTTCCATGGTGGCGATGAACGCGCCGTCCGGGCGTTCGGGGGCCGGTTCCGCCGCATGCCGGGTGTGTGCTGCGGCCCAGCTCGCCTCGCGGGCGACCGCCAAGGCTGCGGGCAGGTCCAAATCGAGAATCCGGATACCGGGCAGCGCTGCGAAGTGCTCGGCGAGGCCGGTCCGTGTTCTGTCGGCCTCCACCAAGGCGCAGGTGGTGGCGTACAGGTACCAGCCCGTTTCTGTATCGGCCCGGTGGATGAGCCTGGACGCGGCGATGTTGCCTTGCCCGGCGGCGACCATGGCCGTCTCGTCGAGTAAGACGTGGATCTGATCGCTCACCGCATCGCCTCGGCGAGGCGCCGGTCGAGCTCGGCGTCCAGCTGGGCCATTTCGTCCTCGCTGGGGTTGTAGCCGTTCAACTCGTAGAGGAGGCGCCGAGTCTGTTCCGCCCGTTCGACCCGTTCCGCCGGGGTGATGAGCTCGTCGGCGAGGCGGGCGAGATAGGAGCGCAGCGACAAGCCTTCTGCCGCAGCGACTTCTGCAAGTCGATCGCGTGCTTCTGCGGGGATACGAATATTGGCGTCAGCCATGAGCCGACTCTCCTTTCGCTCACCCGGGAGCCTACGGGTACGTACCCGTACCCTGCCATCGCTCGATCAGGTGACGGCTCACCCCTCCACCACGTCCCGCCAGACCCCCCGCACCGCCTCCGCCACCGCCGACGCGGTCAGCGGGGCGGTGCCCAGGGAGCGGGCCGCGAGGCCGTGCAGGTAGGCGCCCGCCGACGCCGCGTCGAGGGCCGTGAGGCCCGCCGCCAGGAGGGCGCCCGTGAGGCCCGAGAGGACGTCGCCGCTGCCCGCCGTCGCCAGCCACGGGGTGCCCGTCGGGTTGACCCGTACCGGGCTCCCGGCCGTGGCGATCGCCGTGGTCGAACCCTTCAACAGGGCCGTCACGCCGAACTGTTCGGCCAGGGAGCGGACGGACGACAGGCGTGCCGACTCGACCTGCTCGCGGGGGACGCCCAGGAGGGCGGCCGCTTCCCCGGCGTGGGGGGTGAGGAGGGTGTCGGCGGTCCGGGAACGGAGCTCCGACGGCGGGAGCAGCCGCAGGCCGTCCGCGTCCACGAGCACCGGGACGTCCGAGGCCAGGACGTCCTCCAGGGCCCGGCGGGCGTCCGCGCCGTCGCCGAGGCCGGGGCCGACGACCCACGCTTGGACGCGGCCCGCCTTCGACGGGGGCCCCGCGGAGACGAGGGTCTCGGGGAAGCGGGCGATCACCGCGTCCGCGGCGGGGCCGACGTAGCGGACCGCGCCCGCGCCGCCGTGCAGCGCTCCCGCCACGGCGAGCACCGCCGCACCCGGGTAGCGGGCGGAGCCCGCGACGACGCCGACGACACCGCGCCGGTACTTGTCGCTCTCCGCCGCCGGACGCGGCAGCAGACCGGCCACATCCGCGTGCTGAAGCGCCTCGATCTCGGGCCCGGAATCAGGTTTGAACGGCAGGCGAAGACCAATGTCGACCAGACGCAACGCCCCCGCGTACTCACGTGCGGGGTCGAGCAGCAGACCGGGCTTGTAGGCGCCGAAGGTGACCGTCGCGTCGGCCCGTACGGCCGCCCCGCGCACCTCACCGGTGTCCGCGTCGACGCCGCTGGGCAGGTCGACGGCGACGATCAGCCCGCCCCCGGCGTACGCGGCCTCGACCAACGCCCGCGCGTCGGGCCGCAGGCCGCCCTTGCCGCCGATACCGACGATCCCGTCGACGACGAGGTCCGCCCGGCGCACGGCCCGGTCGCCGTCCTCGGCGGAGGCGACGCGCCCGCCAGCGGCCCGCAGCGCGGCCAGTCCGCCCGCGTGGGTACGGTCCGGGGCCAGCAGGACGGCGGTGACGCCCGCGCCGCGCCGGGCCAGCCGGGCGCCCGCGTAGAGCGCGTCGCCGCCGTTGTCGCCGCTGCCCACGAGGAGCGCGACCCGCGCCCCGTACACCCGCCCCAGCAGATCCGCGCAGGCCGCCGCGAGACCGGCGGCGGCACGCTGCATCAGGGCGCCGTGCGGAAGCTGTGCCATGAGCGCGCGCTCGGCGGCCCGTACGGTCTCGACGCTGTACGCAGTCCTCATGCTCCCCAGTGTCACCTTCGCGTCTGCCGGACGCCGGGAATCCGCCACCCTGGGGGCAAGGAAACGGACACCTGAGAGACTGGCGGGGATGAACGAGACACCGATGCGCGCCCGTGCCCTGGTAGACCTGGCCGCCCTGCGGGCCAACGTACGCCTGCTGCGCTCCCGTGCGCCCGAGGCGCAGCTGATGGCTGTCGTCAAGGCGGACGCGTACGGCCACGGTGCGGTCCCCTGCGCGCGGGCGGCCCGTGAGGCGGGCGCGGCCTGGATCGGTACGGCCACGCCGGACGAGGCGCTCGCGCTCCGCGCGGCCGGTGACCGGGGCCGGCTGATGTGCTGGCTGTGGACGCCGGGCGGGCCGTGGCGGGAGGCCGTCGAGGCGGACGTCGACGTGTCGGTGAGCGGCCTGTGGGCCGTGCGCGAGGTGTCCGACGCGGCCCGTGCCTGCGGCCGCACCGCCCGCGTCCAGCTGAAGATCGACACGGGTCTGGGGCGCAGCGGCTGCCAGCCCGACGACTGGCCGGAACTGATCGCCGCCGCGCGTGCCGCCGAGGACGCGGGCCTGATCAAGGTCACCGGTGTGTGGTCGCACTTCGCGTGTGCGGACGAGCCCGGCCACCCGTCCATCCAGGCCCAGTTGCGGGTCTTCAAGGACGCCGTGGACTACGCGGAACGGCAGGGCATCGAGCCCGAGGTGCGGCACATAGCCAACTCCCCGGCGACCCTCACGCTCCCCGAGAGCCACTTCGACCTCGTGCGCACCGGTATCGCGATCTACGGGGTGTCGCCGAGCCCGGAGGTCGGCACCCCTGCCGACCTGGGGCTGAAGCCGGTGATGACGCTGTCCGCCACGCTGGCCTCCGTGAAGCGGGTGCCGGGCGGACACGGTGTCTCATACGGGCATCACTACATCACTCCGGGGCCCACTACCCTCGCCCTGGTTCCCGTCGGCTACGCGGACGGGATCCCGCGGGCGGCGTCCGGTACGGGGCCGGTGCTGATCGGGGGCAAGTGGCGGACGGTCGCGGGCCGGGTGGCCATGGACCAGTTCGTGGTCGACCTGGGCGGCGACAGCGCGCGGGTGGGCGACGAGGCGGTGCTGTTCGGGCCGGGCGACCGGGGCGAGCCGACGGCCGAGGACTGGGCCCGCGCGACCGGAACCATCGCCTATGAGGTCGTCACCCGCATCACCAAAAGGGTGCCGCGCGTCTATGTGGGTGAGACCGTAGGTAACAGCACAGGCGGGGACGCCGACGTGGACGTGGACGTGATCGGGCAGGAGAGCTAGCACACGGGGGGCACGGCATGAGCGACAGCGCGAGTACGAGCGGTACGGGTGTGGCCCGAGTGAAGGACGCGGCGGGCTCGGTGGCCGCTGCGGCCGATGCCGTCGCCGCCGGTGGCGGAGGATGGCTGCGGGGCGCGGGAGTCGCCGGGGCGGCGATCGGCGTCGTGGCCGCCGGGGCCGCGGTCGGGGTGGCCGTCGAGCGGCTCACCGTCGGCCGTGGCATGCGCCGCAAGGCGCGGCTCGCACTGGACTCGACGGGGCCGTACGGGGCGCTGCGGGGGCGGCCCGGACAGGCGATCGCCGAGGACGGCACGGAGCTCTACTACGAGGTCGACGAGGTCGGTGAGACCGAAGGGACGGACGGTGCACCCGTGGCGGCCGAGGAGCCCGGCCCGACGCTGCTGAAGCGGCTCTTCGGGCGCACCACGAACCCACCGGTCACGGTGATTTTCAGCCATGGCTACTGTCTCGGCCAGGACTCCTGGCACTTCCAGCGGGCCGCGCTGCGCGGTGCCGTGCGGATGGTCTTCTGGGACCAGCGCAGCCACGGCCGCTCCGGGCGCGGCCGTTCCCAGCTCGACGGCAGCGTTCCCGTCTCCATCGACCTGCTCGGCCGTGACCTCAAGGCCGTCATCGACGCCGCGGCCCCCGAGGGGCCGCTGGTACTGGTGGGGCACTCGATGGGCGGCATGACGATGATGGCGCTGGCCGACCAGTACCCCGAGCTGATCGCCGAGCGGGTCGTGGGCACGGCCTTCGTCAACACGTCGTCGGGCGGCCTCGCGGACAACACGTACGGCCTGCCGGTCTCCGGCAGCGTGGTGCGCAAGGTGCTGCCCGCGGCCTTCAAGGTGCTGACCGCGCAGCCGGAACTGGTCGAGCGCGGGCGGCGGGCCACGGCGGACCTCTACGCGGGCGTCATCCGGCGCTACTCGTTCGGGTCGCGGGACGTGGACCCGGCGGTGGCCCGGTTCGCGGAACGGCTGATGGAGGCGACACCGGTCGACGTCATCGCCGAGTTCTACCGGGTGTTCGGCGAGCACGACAAGGTGGCCGCGCTCCGCGCGTTCGAGGACTGCCCGGTGGTGGTGATCGCCGGCGGGAAGGACCTGATGACGCCCAGCGCCCACAGCGAGGCGATCGCGGAGGCGCTGCCGGGGGCGACGCTGGTGCTGCTGCCGGGCGCCGGTCACCTGGTGATGATGGAGCACCCGGAGACGGTCACCGGGCACCTGGTGGAGTTGCTGGGAGCCGCCGCGGACGGAGCGCGCGAGCGGGTCACGGGGGCGCGGCGGCGGGGGTGACCCGCCGGGTCAGAGGTTCAGGTCCACGTCGGCCCAGCGGGTGCCGACACCCGTGAGGCGTACGCCCCGGACGTCGTCCTCCTCGGCCAGGAGTTCCGCCTCGGCGCCCACCGCGCGCTCGATGACCACGTGGAGGCGGTCCTCGGAGAGCTCCTCGACCTTGCCGTCGCCCCACTCCACGACGATGACGGACTCCGGCAGGGAGACGTCCAGGTCCAGATCCTCCATCTCGTCCAGGCCGCCGCCCAGGCGGTAGGCGTCGACGTGGACCAGCGCCGGCCCGGAGCCGAGGGACGGGTGCACGCGGGCGATCACGAACGTCGGGGAGGTGACGGCACCGCGCACGCCGAGGCCCTCGCCCAGGCCGCGGGTCAGCGTCGTCTTCCCGGCACCCAGCTCGCCCGTGAGCAGCACCAGGTCGCCGGGGCGCAGCAGCGCGGCCAGCCTGCGGCCCAGGTCCCGCATGTCATCGGCGGACTTGACGGTGATCTGTGCGGAGGCGGCGGCGGTGGTGTCGTGCAGGGCGCTCATACCCGTCGATGGTACGGGGCCGGGCCGAGAGGGCGCTCGAACGCGGCCGCACGATCCCCGGCACATTCCGACAAGCCGTCGGCAACATGTTGCGCGGGCGGGATCCGGCGTGGTCACATGGTAGGCAGAGACATGGTTAGGTCTACCTAACTTTGCCCTGCTGTCCCCGGGAGGCACTTCATGCCGACTCAAGAGCCCGCCGCTGTCCCTGCGGATGCTCCTGTGGAGCGTGCCGACGAACTGCCTCCGTCGATGAGAGACCTGCTGGCCGCCTGCGCGGCGGCCGAGGCGGTGTCGACGCCTCCGGCGCCTCCTTCGGCGCCCTTGGCGCCTTCGGCGCCGGAACCGGACGAGGATCGCTCGGCGGCGTAGTCCCTGCGGACCGTTTGCCGCCTGCGGCGGGGGCGGCCTGCGGCCGCGTCCTCAAACGCCGGACGGGCTGGATGTGCTGGCTGTGGCCTTGAACCTGCGGGCCGAGCCCGCAATTTCAGCCCGTCCGGCGTTTGAGGACACCGCGCGGAGCGCGGTCGGGGGTCTGGGGGTCTCCCCCAGTTCGGGAAGGGGCGGGGCTGGGGAACAAGCCCGCCGCAGGCGGTGGGTTCGCCCTTACGAGGGAGGAGCCGTTACGGGACGACCACGACGGGGGAGCCGCCCACGGCGAACTCCCACATGGCCCGCCCATCCGCCGGCTTCTCGCGAATGCCACCCGTCTTCTTCGTCGAGGCAGGATCCGGCGAAGACCCGTCGACGGCGGCGCTGAAGCCGAAGGCGACACCAGCCGCATAGTGGAAGCGGACGATGTGCTCGATGGGCACTCCGTCGGAACCGACGGCGTTGGGGGTCCGCGAAGTGACCTTGTACGAGCCGGGCGGCGGATTGACGGTGCTGGGCGCGACCTCGAAGGTGCGGCTCGCCCGGCCGTCGGCGCCGACCAGCCACACCCGCTTCGCGGCGATCCCGTAGACCACGCGCGCGCCCGTGCCGGAGTTCGCGGGGACGGCCGTGGCGGCCTCCTTGGCGGCCTTGTCCTTGGCAGCGGAGTCGGCAGCGGGATCCTGGTCCTTGCCGCCGTCCTTGCCGCCCGTGCTGGAGGAAGAGGCGGCCGCGTGCGGATGGCCGGGCGCGGCGTCCGCCTGGTAGGCGAGGAATCCGACCGCGGCCAGGGCCGCCGCGGTGAGCGCTGCCACTATGGCCCCGGAGCTGCTGCGTGCCACGCTGCGCACCCTTTCGTCCTGCGTACGGCTATGCGGCCTGACCGTAGCACCCGCACACGCCCCCGCCGCGCCCTCGGCGCGGGCGGGCGCAGGCGGGCGCGGGCACCATCCGCCCCATGGCGCGCCGTAGGCTGTCAGTGTGCTGCTGCTCGCTCTTGATACCGCCACCCCCGCCGTCACCGTCGCCCTCCACGACGGTGACAAAGTCATCGCCGAATCGCGTCAGGTCGACGCGCGCAGGCACGGTGAGCTGCTGCTTCCCGCCGTCGACCGGGTGCTCGGCGAGGCGGGCCGCACGCTGGACGCCGTGACCGACATCGTCGTGGGCGTCGGCCCCGGCCCCTACACGGGCCTGCGCGTCGGCATCGTGACCGCCGCGACCTTCGGGGCCGCGCTGTCCGTCCCCGTGCGCGGCCTGTGCTCGCTCGACGGGATCGCGTACGCCGCGGGGCAGCAGGGGCTGGAGGGCGAGTTCGTCGTGGCGACGGACGCCCGCCGCAAGGAGGTCTACTGGGCGCGGTACCGGGACGCCCGTACCCGCGTCACCGAGCCCGCCGTGGACCGTCCCGCCGACCTCACCGAGCCGCTCGCCGGACTGACCGTGATCGGCGCGGGCGCCCTGCTCTACCCGGACGCGTTCACGGACGTACGGGCCGACATGCCGGAGCACCAGTCGGCGGGCGCGCTGGCCTCGCTGGCCGCGGAGAAGCTGCGCACGGGCGGCGAGTTCCTGCCGGACCAGCCGCTCTACCTGCGCCGCCCGGACGCCCAGGTGCCCGCCAACTACAAGGTGGTCACGCCGAAGTGACCACGACGGTGCGTATCCGCGAGATGCGCTGGTGGGACATCCGGCCGGTGCTGGAGCTGGAGCGCGTGCTCTTCCCGGACGACGCCTGGTCGAAGGGCCTCTTCTGGTCCGAGCTGGCCCACGCCCGCGGCGCGGGCGCGAACCGCCGCTACGTGGTGGCGGAGGACGCGGACGGCCGGATCGCCGGCTACGCCGGGCTCGCCGCCATCGACGGCACCGGTGACGTCCAGACCATCGCCGTCGCCCGCGAGCACTGGAGCACCGGCCTCGGCGCCCGGCTGCTCTCCGAACTGCTCACCACCGCCACCGCCTTCGAATGCCGCGAGGTCCTCCTCGAGGTGCGGGTCGACAACACCCGCGCCCAGCGGCTCTACGAGCGCTTCGGGTTCGAGCCGGTCGGCGTCCGCCGCGGCTACTACCAGCCCGGCAACATCGACGCGCTCGTGATGCGCCTTTCCGATCCGAACTCCGCAGTGCAAGGAATGACCCATGGCTCCCAGAGCTGACGAACCCCTCGTCCTCGGCATCGAGACCTCCTGCGACGAGACCGGCGTCGGCATCGTCCGGGGCCACACGCTCCTCGCGGACGCGGTCGCCTCCAGCGTCGACGAGCACGCCCGCTTCGGCGGCGTCGTCCCCGAGGTCGCCAGCCGCGCCCATCTGGAGGCGATGGTCCCGACCATCGAGCGGGCCCTCGAGGAGGCGGGGGTCGCCGCCAAGGACCTCGACGGCATCGCCGTCACCGCGGGCCCCGGCCTCGCGGGCGCCCTGCTCGTCGGGGTGTCGGCGGCCAAGGCGTACGCGTACGCGCTCGGCAAGCCGCTCTACGGCGTGAACCACCTGGCCTCGCACATCTGCGTCGACCAGCTCGAACACGGCCCGCTGCCCGAGCCGACGATGGCCCTGCTGGTGTCGGGCGGCCACTCCTCGCTGCTCCTGGCGCCCGACATCACCTCCGACGTCCGCCCGCTGGGCTCGACGATCGACGACGCGGCGGGCGAGGCCTTCGACAAGGTCGCGCGCGTGCTGAACCTCGGCTTCCCGGGCGGCCCGGTCATCGACCGGTACGCGCGCGAGGGCAACCCCGACGCGATCCGCTTCCCGCGCGGCCTGACCGGCTCCCGCGACCCGATCTACGACTTCTCCTTCTCCGGCCTCAAGACCGCCGTGGCCCGCTGGATAGAGGCCAAGCGGGCGGCGGGCGAGGAGGTGCCGGTCGCGGACGTGGCGGCGTCCTTCCAGGAGGCGGTCGTGGACGTCCTGACCCGCAAGGCCGTGCGCGCCTGCAAGGACAACGGCGTCGACCACCTCATGATCGGCGGCGGCGTCGCGGCGAACACGCGGCTGCGCGCCATGGCCGCCCGCCGCTGCGAGGACGCGGGCATCACGCTGCGCGTGCCGCGGCCGAAGCTGTGCACGGACAACGGCGCGATGGTCGCCGCGCTGGGCGCCGAGATGGTGGCGCGGGGCCGGTCGGCCTCGGCGTGGGACCTGTCCGCGGACTCCTCGCTTCCGGTGACGGACACGCATGTACCGGCCCCGGAGACGGACGACGAGGGCCACGGCCACGGCGGCGACCACGGCCACGGTCACTCCCACGCGCACGACCACGACCACGTGCACGAACTGAGCAAGAAGAACCTGTACGAGTCGTGACGCGTCACCCCGTTCCGGCGGGTTATCCACAGCCCTGCCGGGCCTCCGGGTGAACACCTATTCTGGAGACCGGGCAGGGTGTCGGAAGGGGAGGAGCCTGACATGAACTGGCTCTGGTGGGTGTTGATCTTCTTCGGCGTCGGAGGCTTCACCAAGATCGCCGACATGGGGCGTACGGCCCTGCGCACCCGTCACGAGCGCAAGCTGGAGCTCCTGGAGACCCAGCGGGAGCGCGAACGCTCGGAGCGCGAGGCGATCGAGTCCGCGTCGAAGTCCCCGGAGCCGATCTGCGGCTGCACCCACCACCTGGCCAAGCACGACAAGCAGGGCCGGTGCCACGAGTCGGTCGAGGTCCCGGTCGCCTGGGACGCCGACAGGAAGCCGACCAGCTATCAGCCCGGCCAGTGCACCTGCCAGCAGTACATAGGCCCCCAGCCCCTCACCACGTTCTACGCGGAGGATCTGACGGACCTGGCGTGAACTCCCCGGTCAGTTGCTGTACTTGTGATACCAGAGGCCGACCGTGGCGCCGTCCGTGAAGACCGCGCAGACGTGACCGTCGTACTTCGCGGGATCGAGGTAGTGGTTGCTCGCGTACTCCTCGCAGTTCTTGAAGGTCCAGAACCACGTCTGGTACTCGTAGCAGGGGACGCGGCCGCCGTTGTCGGCACAGTCCGGCGTCGGCGACTGCATGATCCGGGCCGGGGCGGCGGGCGCGGGAGCGGCCCCCGCCGAGCCGACGCCCAGGCCGCCGAGGGCGGTGACCGCGGCGAGTACGGTGACGGCGTTGCGGAGCTTCCTCATGATGTCCTCCTCGGTGTGTTGCCGGAGAACAGCGTGTCCGTCCGCTCCACGCGCGGCCAAGAATTTCGGCGGGGGCCGAAATGGCTACGGGCCGACGGCAGTCAGGAAGCCGTCGACCTCCCGCCGCAGCGCGCGCGGCAGACCGGTCAGGCCCGCCACGATCCCCCGGAGCTCACCCGCGAGCTCCGGGGCCCCACGCCACACCGCCGGGCCCCGGCTCACGACCGCCGCCAGCAGATCGCCCTCGTACAAGTCCCCCTCCGCCAGCGGGTCCTGGTGCAGCACCTCCACCGCCAGCGGCAGGAGGTGAGGCAGCCCGATGTCCTGCTGGATCAGCAACCGCAGATCCTCGACGGTCAGTTCACCGACCGGCTTGCGCCGCAACGCCGACGCTGTTACGACGAGCCGCCCGGCGTCCGCCGGCGGATCGGGCCAGCGGTCGCCTTCCAGTTGCTCAAGGGATCGGTCACGTTTCACGGAGCGGGTCATCCGCCGATTATCCCGTGCCGGGATCGAGCGCCTCGGCTCCGGAGGTGCGGTCGGCTATCGCCGCGTGTGCCTCGTCCGGTGTCCCCGCCTGCGCCACCACGCTGCGGAGTTCCTCCGGCGTGGGGCCCTCCGCGGGGGCGCCGGTGGTCATGCGAGCCCCCTGCGGGCCTTGACTTCCGAGACGTGCGCGCGAAGGTAGGCGCGCAGGGTGGTCACCTGCACCGAGTCGGCCGGGCAGTCCCAGATCCGACTGCCGCTCGGCGCGCTCAGCCGGACCAAACTCCCCTTGCTCCCGACGACTTGACCGGCCTGCCCGGTCCGGAGATCGATGACGTATGCCCCGCACGGCGGAATTTCCCTGTTCACGCAGCTCAGGTTCGCGGGGATGCGGCCGGCCGGGTAAGCAACCTTCGGGGTACGGGTTATGACGTACCGTCGGAAAACGGAAGAAAGCTGCTCGCGGCTCAGCCCTCCAGCAGGAAAGCCGTTCCCAAGGCGAGCCAGGAGCCGGGGAGTTGGCCGGGCTACGCCTGGACCGGTTTCCCCAGCAGCATCGTCGGGGCTCCCGCGACGCGCGTAAGTACGATCACACAGGAGTTCCCCCCTTCGAGCTTCAGCTTCTTGCGGAGTTCCTCCGGTTCCACCGCCGAGCCGCGCTTCTTGATGACCGCCACGCCGACCTTCCGTTCGCGCAGGAGGGCCTTGAGCTTCTTGAGGTTGAACGGGAGTACGTCGGTGATCTCGTAGGCCGTCGCGTACGGCGTGGGACGGAGTTCGTCGCTCGTGACGTAGGCGATCGTCTCGTCGATCAGGCCGCCCGCGAGGTCCTCCGCCACCTCCGCGACGAGGTGGGCGCGGATGACCGCGCCGTCCGGCTCGTAGAGGTAGCGGCCCACCGGGCGGACCGGCGGGTCGGGGAGGCCGCGCGAGGTGAGGGTGGCCGCGGAGGGGAGGAGGGTGGCGCGGCGCGCGCCCGGTTCGGTGCCGAACCAGAGCACCGCCTCCTTGACGTCGCCCCCGTCGGAGATCCACTCCGCCTCCGCCTCGTCCGGGACCGCCTCGTGCGGAACGCCGGGTGCGATCTTGAGCGCGGCGCGCGGTGCCGTACGGGCGGCCTCGACGGCCCAGGACAGTGGGGGCGAGTACGCCTCCGGGTCGAAGATGCGGCCGCGCCCGCCCCGCCTCGCCGGGTCGACGAAGACGGTGTCGTACGGGGCCGTGTCGATCTCCGCGACATCCGCGCAGCGGACCTCGATCAGGTCGGCCAGCCCGAGGGCCGCGGCGTTCGCCTCCGCGACCGCGCAGGTCAGAGGGTCGCGGTCGACCGCGAGGACCGCGATGCCCGCGCGGGCCAGCGCGATGGCATCGCCGCCGATGCCGCAGCACAGGTCGGCGACGGATTTCGTGCCGAGCGCGGCGAGCCGGGCGGCCCGGTACGCGGCGACGGTCTTCCGGGTCGACTGCTCCACGCCGTTGGGCGTGAAGAACATGCGGTACGCGTCCTCCGCGCCGAACTTCGCCACCGCCCGCTGCCGCAGCCGGGCCTGGCCGAGGGCGGCCGACACCAGGTCGGCCGGGTGGTCGCGGCGCAGCCGGGTCGCTGTCGCGAGCTCCTGGGCGGGGTCGTGGTCGCGGAGCTCCGTCAGGAGGCGGCGGCCTTCGTCGGTGAGGAGGGCGGCGAAGGAGTCGGTCGGCTGGTTCGGTGCGGGCACGGTTTCATTGTTTCCCCACTCCGGCCGTCTCCCGTAATCGGGGCGGCCCGGCGGTCCCGCCGCGCCCTGTTCGAACGCATGCACAACAATCGGATGGGTGAGCTCGCACATATCCCGCCCCCGGACCCGCACCCGCCCCCGGATCGTCCTCGTCGCGCTGGCCGCCGCCCTGCTGGCCTCCGGCTGCTCCGGCTCCTCGTCGTCCAAGAGCGAGAAGGCCGCACCCTCCGCGCCGGCGTCGGCCCCCGCCCCCACCCGCCCCGCGGAAGCGCCCTCCGACGCCTACCGCCACTGGGGCCTCGACGCCCCGCTCGCCGCTCCCCCCGCCCCGCCCGCGCGGAAGGTCACGGACGGGATGCGGCCGGGGGACGCGCCCAAGGTCGTGCGGCGGGTGGACACCAAGGACAAGGTCGTCTTCGTGACCTTCGACGACGGGGCGGAGAAGGACCCCGAGTTCGTGAAGATGGCGAAGGAGCTGAAGCTGCCGTTCACGATGTTCCTGACGGACGACATCGCCCGCGCGGGCCGCGGCTACGGCTACTTCGAGCAGCTCAAGGAAGGTGGCAACACCATCCAGAACCACACCCTCTCCCACCCCAACCTGCGCACCCTCTCGCCCGAAGCCCAGCGCCGCGAGATCTGCGGCCAGCAGGACGCGCTGGAGAAGCGGTTCGGGGCCAAGCCGCCGCTGTTCCGTCCGCCGTACGGCAATTACGACGACGCGACGCTCACGGCGGCGGGCGGCTGCGGGGTGAAGGCCGTCGTGCTGTGGGAGGCGACGATGCAGATCAACGACATGCGCTACGCCCAGGGCGACGGGCTGCGCCCCGGCGACATCGTCCTCGCGCACTTCCGCGGCCCGCAGGAGCTCAAGGGCACCTCGATGACCAGGATGGTCACGAACATGCTGCGCAGCATCCAGAAGCAGGGCTTCACGGTGGCCCGCCTGGAGGACTACGTCTGAGGAATACCTCGGGCGCGGACGGGAAGATCCTTGACCGGCCCGGCCGCCGGGCCGGCCGCGGCCGCCGCGGCGGAACCCCGGCCGTCGACGCGCGCCGCAGGCGAATTGGCACTCCGCTTGACCGAGTGCTAACCGCGTCATAGTCTCGGCTCCGTTGGCACTCTCCACCCGGGAGTGCCAAACACAGCGACGGGCGGATCCGGCACCCGCGACGACGGATTCACCAGGTCGCCACCAGACAGATAGCCCCGCGAGATCTCCGAAGGGGGAGGTCGGATCGTGACGACCGCCAGCTCCAAGGTTGCCATCAAGCCGCTTGAGGACCGCATCGTGGTCCAGCCGCTCGACGCCGAGCAGACCACGGCCTCCGGCCTGGTCATCCCGGACACCGCGAAGGAGAAGCCCCAGGAGGGCGCCGTCCTCGCCGTGGGCCCGGGCCGCTTCGAGAACGGCGAGCGCCTGCCGCTCGACGTGCAGGTCGGCGACGTCGTGCTCTACAGCAAGTACGGCGGCACCGAGGTGAAGTACAACGGCGACGAGTACCTCGTTCTCTCGGCCCGCGACGTGCTCGCGATCATCGAGAAGTAATTCACCCCAAGCTGTTTCTGATCTGCGCCCCTGGTACCCGTCCATACGCCGGGCGCCCGGGGCGCAGTTCGTTTGAGCGATAGGCGGCCACTGTTGCGTGGCCCAGGATCGCAACGAGAGGACTTGAAGCAACCATGGCGAAGATCCTGAAGTTCGACGAGGACGCCCGTCGCGCCCTCGAGCGCGGCGTCAACAAGCTGGCCGACACGGTCAAGGTGACGATCGGCCCCAAGGGCCGCAACGTCGTCATCGACAAGAAGTTCGGTGCCCCGACCATCACCAACGACGGTGTCACCATCGCGCGCGAGGTCGAGCTCGACGACCCGTACGAGAACCTGGGCGCCCAGCTCGTCAAGGAGGTGGCGACCAAGACCAACGACATCGCGGGTGACGGCACCACCACCGCCACCGTGCTGGCGCAGGCGCTGGTCCGCGAGGGTCTGCGCAACGTCGCCGCGGGTGCCTCCCCGGCCTCCCTGAAGAAGGGCATCGACGCTGCGGTCAAGGCCGTCTCCGAGGAGCTCCTCGCGACCGCCCGTCCGATCGAGGACAAGTCCGACATCGCCGCCGTCGCCGCGCTGTCCGCGCAGGACAAGCAGGTCGGCGAGCTCATCGCCGAGGCGATGGACAAGGTCGGCAAGGACGGTGTCATCACCGTCGAGGAGTCCAACACCTTCGGCATGGAGCTGGACTTCACCGAGGGCATGGCGTTCGACAAGGGCTACCTGTCGCCGTACATGGTCACGGACCAGGAGCGCATGGAGGCCGTCCTCGACGACCCGTACATCCTGATCCACCAGGGCAAGATCTCCTCGATCCAGGACCTGCTGCCGCTCCTGGAGAAGGTCATCCAGGCCGGTGGCTCCAAGCCGCTGCTGATCATCGCCGAGGACGTCGAGGGCGAGGCGCTCTCCACCCTCGTCGTCAACAAGATCCGCGGCACCTTCAACGCCGTCGCCGTCAAGGCGCCCGGCTTCGGTGACCGCCGCAAGGCGATGCTCGGCGACATGGCCACCCTCACCGGTGCCACCGTCATCGCCGAGGAGGTCGGCCTCAAGCTCGACCAGGCCGGTCTGGACGTGCTGGGCACCGCCCGCCGCGTGACCATCACCAAGGACGACACCACCATCGTCGACGGTGGCGGCAACCACGAGGACGTCGTCGGCCGCGTCAACCAGATCAAGGCCGAGATCGAGTCCACGGACTCCGACTGGGACCGCGAGAAGCTCCAGGAGCGCCTCGCCAAGCTCGCCGGTGGCGTCTGCGTCATCCGCGTGGGCGCGGCCACCGAGGTCGAGCTCAAGGAGAAGAAGCACCGTCTGGAGGACGCCATCTCCGCGACCCGCGCCGCGGTCGAGGAGGGCATCGTCTCCGGTGGTGGCTCCGCGCTCGTCCACGCCGTGAAGATCCTCGAGGGCAACCTCGGCAAGGAGGGCGACGAGGCCACCGGTGTCGCCGTCGTCCGCCGCGCCGCCGTCGAGCCGCTGCGCTGGATCGCCGAGAACGCGGGCCTCGAGGGCTACGTCATCACCTCCAAGGTGGCCGAGCTCGACAAGGGCCAGGGCTTCAACGCCGCCACCGGCGAGTACGGCGACCTGGTGAAGGCCGGCGTCATCGACCCGGTCAAGGTCACCCGCTCCGCCCTGGAGAACGCCGCCTCCATCGCCTCCCTGCTGCTCACGACCGAGACCCTGGTCGTCGAGAAGAAGGTCGAGGAGGAGGCCGAGGCCGGTCACGGTCACGGCCACGCCCACTAAGGCCGACTCCGGTCGCTGAACGGCCCGAGGCCCGGCACCCTTTCGGGGGCGCCGGGCCTCGGCCGTTCCCGGAGACGTACGCGGTCGTACGCGCCGCGCGGGTTACTTCGGCCCGTACTTGCGGCCCGTCGTGGAGGACGCCCGGGACACCGCGCCGCGCGGGGCCAGCCGCATCAGACCCGTGAGCGCCTTGTAGCGCGGGTCCGGCACGGACAGGGTCTTGCCGTGCGCCAGGTCGCGCAGCGCCGCGGCGACCACTTTGTCGGCGTCCAGCCACAGCCAGTTGGGGACGTTGTCCGTGCCCATGCCCGCCCGCTCGTGGAACTCCGTACGGACGAAACCGGGGCACAGGGCCATCAGCCGCACGCCCGTACCCGCCAGGTCCCGGGCCACGCCCTGGGTGAACTGCACGACCCACGACTTGCTCGCCCCGTACGTGCCGCGCGGGGTGAACGCGGCCACCGACGCGACGTTGACCACCGCGCCCTTGCGGCGCTCCCGCATCCCCTCCGCCGCCGCCGACGTCAGCCGCAGCACCGCCTCGCAGTGCACCTTGAGCATCCGCAGCTCGTCGGCCATCGAGACCTCGAGGTACGCGCCCTTGTTGCCGAAACCGGCGTTGTTGACCAGCAGGTGCACCGGGCGGGCGGCGTCGCGGAGCCGCTCCTCGACGAGCTCGATGCCCTTGTCGTCGGCCAGGTCCGCGCGGAGCACCTCGACCTCCACGCCGTGCCGGTCGTGGAGCTCGGTCGCCTGCGCGCCGAGGCGTTCCTCGTCCCGGGCGACGAGGACCAGATCGTGGCCGTCGGCCGCGAGCCTGCGCGCGAACGCGGCGCCGATCCCGGCCGTTGCTCCTGTGATCAATACAGTCGTCATACCGGCACGTTAGAGCCCGGTGGCACGTCGTGTGGAGTGCATCACCCGAACGTAGGGGCCCTTCCTTACGCCTCACTCAAAGTGGTGAAGGGGAACTAACGATCACCCCCAAGGTGGGCTTATGCTCGAAGGATGATCGAGGCTCGTCATCTGAGGGTGTTGCGCGCGGTGGCCACCACCGGTTCGTTCTCGGCGGCCGCGCGGGAGCTGGGGTGCACCCAGCCCGCCGTCAGCCAGCAGATGAAGGCGCTGGAGCAGTCCACGGGCACGCCGCTGCTGATCCGTACCGGGCGCGAGATGCGCCTCACCCAGGCGGGTGAGGCCCTGGTCCGGCACGCCTCCGGAATCCTGGCCGGGCTGACCGCGGCCGAGGAGGAGATCGCGGCGATCGCCGGGCTGCGGGCCGGGCGGGTGCGGATGGTGTCCTTCCCCAGCGGCAGTTCGACGCTGGTGCCGGGCGCGCTCGCGCGGATGCGGGCCGCCCACCCCGGTACCCGGGTCTCCCTGGTCGAGGCGGAGCCGCCGCGTTCGGTGGAGATGCTGCGGGACGGTGACTGCGAGATCGCGCTGGCCTTCCGCTATCCCGAGGTGCGGGGCTCCGACCCCGCCGCGGCCGCGGAGTGGG
Organism: Streptomyces sp. NPDC002537; assembly: GCF_053594975.1. Lineage (NCBI taxonomy): Bacteria > Bacillati > Actinomycetota > Actinomycetes > Kitasatosporales > Streptomycetaceae > Streptomyces > Streptomyces sp. NPDC002537. Next base: position 58,352 of record NZ_JBSFWT010000023.1, on the reverse strand, counting down.
ACGACCTGGTCGTCCGGCCGCTGCTGACCGACCGGCTCATCGGCGTGGTGCCGGAGGGGCACCGGCTGGCTGGCGCCGACCGGATCGGGATCGAGGACCTGGCGGAGGAATCGTGGATCGCGGGCTGCCCGCGCTGCCGCCGACACCTGGTCGAGGTGTGCGAGAGCGCCGGCTTCACCCCGCGGATCGACTTCGCGACCGACGACTACCCGGCGGTGTTCGGTCTGGTCGGTGCGGGGCTGGGGGTGGCGGTGATGCCGGACCTGGCGCTGGAGACGGTGCGGCCCAAGGGCGCCGTGACCGTGCCGGTGGAACCCCTGGTCCAGCGCGAGATCGTGGCCCTCACCCTGCCGGACCTGGCCCGGGTGCCGGCCGTCTCGGCCATGCTGGACGAACTGGCGACGGCGACCGCCCGCCCGTAGCCCCCTCGTACGGCGGGGGGCCGGGGGACGCGCCCGCGGCGGGTGCTACGCCCCCGTAGGGGTCACCGAGATGACGCGGTGCCGGGCGCGGCCCATGAGCTCTTCGCGCTCGTCCTCGGTGAGGCCGCCCCACACCCCGTACGGCTCGCGGACGGCGAGCGCGTGCGCCGCGCACTCCGCTCGTACGGGACAGCGCATGCACACCTCCTTGGCCGAGGTCTCGCGCGCGCTGCGGGCCGCGCCGCGCTCGCCCTCGGGGTGGAAGAACAGAGAGCTGTCGACCCCGCGGCACGCCGCCAGGAGCTGCCAGTCCCACAGGTCGGCGTTGGGACCGGGAAGGCGGGAGAAGTCTGCCATTGCTATCCCCTCGAAGCGATCCGTCGGTGATCCGTCGGTGGAAGCAGATGTAAATATGACTGATTGCGAATCTAGTCATAGACACCAGCAAATGGGAAGAAAAACTGCTCCGCGTGGGCAAATGGGGCATAGTCAGTGCGCCGCAAAGGGCGCCCCCAATGCGCCCTGCTCCGTGTCCGCGCCCTCACGTAGAGTGCCGAACGTGGCCGACCGACCCCGTAACTCTTTCGGGTGACCGTCGTTGAGAGGGCGAGGCGGTTGACGGATGAAGCAGTCGGGCACATGCCCGAACCTGCCGGAGAGCGTCGATCGCACAGGTGACGATCAGTACCAGCCTGGAGGCTCAAGGTGACGCGCATCAGCTGCGGAGGACGGCCATGACATCCGTCCTCGTCTGCGACGATTCCCCGCTTGCCCGAGAGGCGCTCCGCCGTGCGGTGGCGACCGTGCCCGGCGTCGAGCGAGTGACGACGGCCGCCAACGGCGAGGAAGTCCTCCGCCGCTGGGGCGCCGATCGTTCGGACCTCATTCTGATGGACGTACGGATGCCCGGACTCGGCGGTGTCGAGACGGTCCGTCGGCTGCTCTCCGCGGACCCGGGAGCGCGCATCATCATGCTCACGGTCGCCGAGGACCTCGACGGGGTCGCGCTCGCCGTGGCCGCCGGAGCGCGCGGCTATCTGCACAAGGACGCCTCGCGCGCGGAGCTGCGGGCCACCGTGACACAGGCGCTCGCCGACCCGACCTGGCGGCTCGCCCCGCGGCGGCTGCGCTCGGCGGAGATGGGCGCTGCGCCCACCCTCACCGCGCGGGAGATCCAGGTGCTCGAGGGGATGAGCCACGGCCGTTCCAACGCGGAGATCGGCCGGGAGCTGTTCCTCTCCGAGGACACCGTGAAGACCCACGCGCGGCGGCTGTTCAAGAAGTTGGGCGCCTCGGACCGGGCGCACGCCGTGGCGCTCGGCTTCCGCTGGGGCCTGGTCCGCTGAGCCGGGTGTGGCGCGCAGCGCCGTGAGGTCGCGGTGCGCGCCACCCGGGTAGGTGATCGTGCCGTGACCTCAGTGCGTCGCGGTCCAGCGCCGAAACTCCGAGCGATGCCGCATCCTTGGAGTGTGACCCCTCCCCGGCCGGAGGCCGAGGCTTCTCACTCGGCCGGCGATGACCCCATGACGGACAATCCCTGTCCCGTGCCCCGTGATACCGGCACAAGCTATCGGTGGAGTCGTGAGGGCGGGGGCGGGTATACCCGGAAGGGGGAGACGCTAGACGTGAGTACGAGGACACCTACGCGTAACGGTTCGATGCACGACTATGAAGGCGGTGCCGTGGATCGCTTGGCGTCAAGGCACCATGGACCGATGCGCGACGACGACACGGCGGGTTCCCCCGCGGCCGCCCCGGGGGAGATCGGCGCACTCGTCACCCTCGCCGTCGAGGGGGACCGGCGGGCCACACACGATCTGCTCGCGCTGGTGCACCCGCTCGCGCTGCGCTACTGCCGCACCCGGCTCTCGCGGCTGCCGGGGGACGCCCGGCACTTCGTCGACGACCTGGCGCAGGAGGTCTGTCTCGCGGTGCTGTGCGCGCTGCCGCGCTACCGCGACACCGGCCGTCCCTTCGAGGCGTTCGTCGTGGCCATCGCCCAGCACAAGGTCGCCGACCTCCAGCGGGCCGCGATGCGCCACCCGGGCAGCACGGCCGTGCCCTCCGACGAGATGCCCGAGCAGCCCGACGACTCGCTGGGTCCGGAGGAGCGGGCGCTGCTCAGCAGCGACGCCGAGTGGGCCAAGAAGCTCCTCGCCAATCTCCCGGAGAACCAGCGCGAGCTGGTGCTGCTGCGCGTCGCCATCGGGATGACGGCGGAGGAGACCGGTCAGATGCTCGGCATGTCGCCGGGCGCGGTCCGGGTCGCCCAGCACCGGGCGCTCAGCAGGCTGAGGGCGCTCGCCGAGCAGTGACCGACGGGCTCCTTGTGTGAATGTCCAAGTGATGCGGGACTCAGCCGTCGTGGAATGGGACACGTGTGACGGCCGTTAGCATGGGAGTCCGCGCTGAGGCAAGACCATTTGGGAAGGTGTCATGACTGACAACGTCGACGGAATGCCCAGGAAATTCGCGATGCTCGGTCTGACATACGACGACGTCCTGCTGCTGCCGGGCGCCTCAGAGGTTCTGCCGAACGCCGTGGACACCTCGTCCAGGGTTTCGCGCAACGTCCGGGTGAACATCCCGCTGCTGTCCGCGGCGATGGACAAGGTGACCGAGGCGCGCATGGCCATCGCCATGGCGCGGCAGGGCGGCGCCGGTGTCCTGCACCGCAATCTCTCCATCGAGGACCAGGCCAACCAGGTCGACCTGGTCAAGCGCTCCGAGTCCGGCATGGTCACCGACCCGATCACGGTCCGCCCGGACGCCACGCTCGCCGAGGCGGACGCGCTGTGCGCCAAGTTCCGCATCAGCGGTGTGCCGGTCACCGACCCGGCGGGCAAGCTCCTCGGCATCGTCACCAACCGCGACATGGCCTTCGAGTCCGACCGCAGCCGTCAGGTGCGCGAGGTCATGACCCCCATGCCGCTGGTCACGGGCAAGGTCGGGATCTCCGGCGAGGACGCCATCGAGCTGCTCCGCCGCCACAAGATCGAGAAGCTGCCGCTGGTCGACGACGCCGGTGTGCTCAAGGGCCTGATCACGGTCAAGGACTTCGTCAAGGCGGAGAAGTACCCGAACGCCGCGAAGGACTCCGAGGGCCGGCTGGTCGTCGGTGCCGCGGTGGGTGTCGGCGACGAGGCGTACGAGCGCGCCCAGGCGCTGGTCGAGGCCGGGGCCGACTTCCTGGTCATCGACAGCGCCCACGGCCACAGCCGCGGCATCCTCGACATGATCGCCAAGGTCAAGTCCAACATCAACGTCGATGTCGTCGGCGGCAACGTCGCGACCCGTGACGGCGCCCAGGCGCTGATCGACGCGGGCGTGGACGGCGTCAAGGTCGGCGTCGGGCCGGGCTCGATCTGCACCACCCGCGTCGTCGCGGGCATCGGCGTGCCGCAGGTCACCGCGATCTACGAGGCCGCGCAGGCGTGCCACGCGGCCGGTGTGCCGCTGATCGGCGACGGCGGTCTGCAGTACTCGGGCGACATCGCCAAGGCGATCGCCGCCGGTGCGGACACGGTGATGCTCGGCTCGCTGCTCGCGGGCTGCGAGGAGTCGCCGGGCGAGATGGTCTTCATCAACGGCAAGCAGTTCAAGTCGTACCGGGGCATGGGCTCGCTGGGCGCGATGCAGTCGCGCGGCCAGGCCCGCTCGTACTCCAAGGACCGCTACTTCCAGGACAACGTCCTCTCCGAGGACAAGCTCGTCCCCGAGGGCATCGAGGGCCAGGTGCCCTACCGCGGCCCGCTGGCCTCGGTGGCCCACCAGCTCATCGGCGGCCTGCGCGCCTCCATGGGCTACGTCGGCTCGGCGAACGTCCAGGAGCTCAAGGACAAGGGCACCTTCGTCCGCATCACGTCGGCGGGCCTCAAGGAGAGCCACCCGCACGACATCCAGATGACGACCGAGGCGCCGAACTACTCGCGACGCTAGACGGTGCTTCCGGCCGGGGGTCCGGGGGTTGCCCCCGGGCGGTGCGGTCAGATGACGACAGAGGCGCCGAACTACTCCCGACGGTAGTAGTCCAGGTTTCAAGGAGCCCGTGGCCGTTCAGGCCGCGGGCTTCGCCGCGTCGGGGATACTGGGATGCGGCAGACGTAGAAGGAAAGGCCACAACGTGACTGAGATCGAGATCGGGCGCGGCAAGCGCGGCCGCCGGGCGTACGCGTTCGACGACATCGCCGTCGTCCCGAGTCGCCGTACCCGCGACCCGAAGGAGGTCTCGATCGCCTGGCAGATCGACGCCTACCGCTTCGAGCTGCCGTTCCTGGCCGCACCCATGGACTCGGTCGTCTCGCCCGAGACCGCCATCCGCATCGGTGAGCTGGGCGGCCTGGGCGTGCTCAACCTCGAGGGCCTGTGGACCCGCTACGAGGACCCGGAGCCGCTGCTCGCCGAGATCGCCGAGCTGGACGAGACCGCCGCGACCCGCCGCCTGCAGGAGATCTACGCCGCTCCGATCAAGGAGGAGCTGATCGGGCAGCGCATCAAGGAGGTCCGCGACTCCGGTGTCGTGACCGCTGCCGCGCTCTCCCCGCAGCGCACCGCGCAGTTCTCCAAGGCCGTCGTCGACGCGGGCGTGGACATCTTCGTCATCCGCGGCACGACCGTCTCCGCCGAGCACGTCTCCGGCGCCGCCGAGCCGCTGAACCTGAAGCAGTTCATCTACGAGCTCGACGTCCCGGTCATCGTCGGCGGCTGCGCGACGTACACCGCCGCGCTGCACCTGATGCGCACGGGCGCGGCGGGCGTCCTCGTCGGCTTCGGCGGCGGCGCCGCCCACACCACCCGCAATGTGCTGGGTATCCAGGTCCCGATGGCGACCGCGGTCGCCGACGTGGCCGCCGCCCGCCGCGACTACATGGACGAGTCCGGCGGCCGCTACGTGCACGTCATCGCCGACGGCGGCGTGGGCTGGTCCGGCGACCTGCCGAAGGCCATCGCCTGCGGCGCGGACGCCGTGATGATGGGCTCCCCGCTCGCCCGCGCCACCGACGCGCCGGGTCGCGGCTTCCACTGGGGCATGGAGGCCGTCCACGCCGACGTGCCGCGCGGCAAGCGCATGAACCTGGGCACGGTCGGCAGCACCGAGGAGATCCTCACCGGTCCCTCGCACACCCCGGACGGCTCGATGAACATGTTCGGCGCGCTGCGCCGCGCGATGGCCACGACGGGCTACAGCGAGCTCAAGGAGTTCCAGCGGGTCGAGGTGACGGTCGCGCCGTCGCAGCACGACAAGCACTGACCTCCGAGGTCGTACTGCCGCAAGGCTGTACCGAAGGGCCCGGACCGCTGCTGCGGTCCGGGCCCTTCGGCATGCCGGGCCTCTCGCCGTGCCAGGCCTCTCGTCATGCGGGCGCGGGCGCGGGCGCGAGCCCGGTGCCGCGGGCCGGAACTCCGGGGCCCTGACGACACCGCCGTCACCGACAGCGAACGTACCGCTGTGAACTCCGTATAAAAGTTCGACTCTAAGGAATAATGGCAACTTATGGCGCAAAGCAAGTCGTTCAGCGGCAGGGACATGGGGATCGACCTCGGCACGGCGAACACGCTGGTGTACGTGCGGGGTAAGGGGGTTGTGCTCAACGAGCCATCAGTTGTCGCCGTCAACGCCGAGGACGGCAGCGTGCTGTCGGTCGGTCACGAGGCCAAGGAGACCATCGGCCGCACCCCCTCGAACATCGTCGCGGTCCGACCGCTGCGCGACGGCGTCATAGCCGACTTCGAGATAGCCGAGCGGATGATGCGGCACTTCATCAAGAAGGTGCTGGGCAACCGCCTGTTCACCCGCCCGCGCGTCGTGGTGTGCGTGCCGTCCGGCATCACCGGCGTCGAGCGCCGCGCGGTCATCGAGGCCGCGTCCCGGGCCGGGGCCCGGCAGGTGCACCTGGTGGAGGAGCCGATGGCGGCGGCGATCGGCGCGGGGCTGCCGGTCAGCGAGCCGACCGGCTGCATGGTCGTCGACGTCGGCGGTGGCACCACCGAGGTCGCGGTGATCTCGCTGGGCGGCATCGTCACGGCGCGCTCGGTGCGGACGGCCGGCGACGCGATGGACGTGGCCATCACCTCGTACGTGAAGAAGAAGTACGCGCTCGCGATCGGTGAACGGACCGCCGAGGAAATCAAGATGAGCATCGGCTCGGCCTCGCCGACCGGCTCGTGGACCGCCGCCGGCCTGACCGCGCTCGCCCGGCAGCTGGAGAAGAACGACGGCCTGGAGGACGCGGGAGGCGACCCCGAGGAGACCCAGGGCCTGCTGCCGCCGGACCGCTTCACCATTCGCGGTCGCGACCAGGTCAGCGGTCTGCCGAAGACGCTGGAGCTGACGGCCGACGAGATCCGGCACGCGCTGACCGAGCCGGTCGACGCCATCGTCATGGCGGTGCGGCAGACGCTGGACGAGACGCCGCCGGAGCTCGCGGGCGACATCATGGACCGCGGCATCGTCCTCACCGGCGGCGGCGCGCTGCTGCGCGGCCTGGACGTACGGCTCAGCAAGGAGCTCGACATCCCGGTGCTCGTGGCCGACGAGCCCCTGGACTGCGTCGCCGTGGGCACGGGCCGGTGCGTGGAGGACTTCGCGTCCCTGAAGACGGTGCTGGACGCGCAGCCGGGACGCCTGCTCGGAACCGGCCGACTGTAAGCGGGCGTCCGGCTCCCAAACCTCGGACGGGCCGATTCCTCCGGCCCGTCCGAGTGACTTCCCGAGTGACTTCCCGAGTGGCTTCCCGACTGACTTCCTGTGACTTCCCGAGTGACTTCACAACCGGTGAGCGGCACCGGCCGGGGTCGCCCCGCGGGTGTCGAGCAGCAGCTGCGCCTTCACGGCGAGCCCCTGGAGGTCGTACGTCCGGTGGTGCTGGAGCAGCACCGTCAGGTCCGCCTCCGCCGCCGCCTCGTAGAGGCAGTCCGCCCGTGGCACCGGGCGGCCCAGCACGCGCCACTGCGGCACGTACGGGTCGTGGTAGCTGAGCTGCGCCCCCAGTTCCATCAGCCGGGAGGCGATCTCGCGGGCGGGCGAGCCCTCCTGGTCGCCGGTGTCCGCCTTGTAGCTGACGCCCAGCAGCAGCACGCGGGCGGCGCGCGCGGACTTGCCGTGCTCGTTGAGGAGCGTGGCGCAGCGCTGGGTCACGTAGCGCGGCATCCGCCCGTTGACCTCCTGCGCTAGCTCGACCATGCGCAGGGGGTAGCCGAGGCTGCGCCCTTTGTAGGAGAGGTAGTTGGGGTCGACGGGGACACCGTGGCCGCCCACTCCGGGGCCGGGCCGGAAGGCCTGGAAGCCGAACGGCTTGGTCTCCGCGCAGCGCACCACGTCCCACATGTCCACGCCGATGTCGTGGCAGTAGACCGCCATCTCGTTCGCGAGTGCGATGTTGACGTGCCGGTAGTTGCTCTCCAGGACCCGGACCGCCTCGGCCTCGCGCGGCCCGCGGGCGCGGACGACCTTCTCGCAGATCCGCCCGTAGAACGCGGCGGCGGCCTCGGTGCAGGCGGAGGTGAGGCCGCCGAGGACCTTGGGGGTGGTGGCGTAGCCGTGGGTGCGGTTGCCGGGGTCGACCCGGCTGGGGGAGTACGCGAGGTGGAAGTCGCGCCCGGCGCGCAGCCCGGAGCCCGCCTCCAGCAGCGGGCGGAGGTACTCCTCCGTGGTTCCGGGGTAGACGGCCGATTCCAGCAGCACCGTGGTGTGCGGACGCAGCCGTGCCGCGAGGGTGCGGGCGGCGTCGCCGATGGGCGTCAGGTCCAGCGCCCGGTCCTCGCCCAGCCGGGTGGGCGCGCAGATCACGGCGGTACGGACCCGGTCGAGCTCGGCGTCCGCGGTCGTGGGCCGGAAGCCCGCGGCGAGCATCCTGCGGACGTCGGCGGCGGTGAGGGCGGCGTCGGCGCCCTCCGAGGGCAGCCGCCCGGCCCGGAGCTCGGCGACGGTGTGCGGGTCGGGGTCGTAGCCGATGGTGGCGATGCCGGCGGCGGTGGCCGCCCGGACGAGCGGGAGGCCCAGATGGCCCAGTCCGATGACGGCGAGATCTGCGGGCATGGCGAGACGGTCCTTCCCGGAGGGCCGAAGCCTGGACGGCCCCTGGACGGGGGTACATCAGGTTAAGCGGATATATGACTGTTATGCGGGATTGCTGCGGCGTGGCTCGCGCGGGTGTGCTCCGGCGTGGTGGTCGAGGCACTGGGCGGCACCGGCCCCGCACGGCCCGCGCGCGGTCTCGTGCGCGGTCCCGTGCGGCGCGTGCTCGCGCGGCTCCGGCGCGGCCGAAGCGGCCGATCTGAGGCAGCATCGAAGGGAGCGCGTGCCCGCTCGGCACGGCGGTGCGGGCGACAGCGGCACCGGCGGACGGTATCGACAGCGGGTGGCGACGACAGAGCCGGAGCAAGAGGCGAACAGCGGCTGTGCGAACGGCGGCGAAGTGGTCTACGGCAGAGCGGTCCGGAAGTGGTCCGGAAGCGCTCTGGAAGCGGTCTGGAAGCGGTCTAGCGGGAGGCAGCGGTGAGGACAGCGACACTCGGGCCGGTCGAGCGTGGCGAGGCGCTCGCCCGGATGGCGGAGCGGGAACTGGACATCCTTGTGGTCGGTGCCGGCGTGGTCGGCGCGGGCACCGCGCTCGACGCGGCGACCCGGGGGCTCACGACCGGGCTCGTCGAGGCGCGCGACTGGGCGGCCGGTACCTCCAGCCGGTCCAGCAAGCTCATCCACGGGGGGCTGCGCTATCTGGAGATGCTCGACTTCGCCCTGGTGCGGGAGGCGCTGAAGGAGCGCGGGCTGCTGCTGGAGCGGCTCGCTCCGCACCTGGTGAAGCCCGTCCCCTTCCTCTACCCCCTGCAGCACCGGGGCTGGGAGCGGTTCTACGCGGGGTCGGGCGTGGCCCTCTACGACGCGATGTCCGTCTCGTCGGGCCACGGGCGCGGCCTGCCCACCCACCGCCACCTCACCCGCGGGCGCGCCCTGCGGATCGCGCCGTGCCTGCGGAAGGACGCCCTGGTCGGCGCGTTGCAGTACTACGACGCCCAGGTGGACGACGCGCGCTACGTCACCACCCTCGTGCGCACCGCGGCCGCCTACGGCGCCGACGTGGCCAACAGGGCGCGCGTGGTGGGCTTCCTGCGGGAGGGCGAGCGGGTCGTCGGCGCCCGGGTGCGCGACCTGGAGCAGGGCGGTGAGTTCGAGATCCGGGCCCGGCAGATCGTCAACGCCACCGGCGTCTGGACCGACGACACCCAGAAGCTGATCGCCGAGCGCGGCCAGTTCCACGTGCGGGCGTCCAAGGGCATCCACCTGGTCGTGCCGAAGGACCGTATCCACTCCACCACCGGGCTGATCCTCCGTACGGAGAAGAGCGTGCTCTTCGTCATCCCGTGGGGCAGGCACTGGATCATCGGCACGACCGACACCGACTGGGACCTGGACAAGGCGCACCCGGCCGCGTCCAGCGCGGACATCGACTACCTGCTGGAGCACGTCAACTCGGTGCTCGCCGTGCCGCTCACCCGGGACGACGTACAGGGCGTGTACGCGGGACTGCGTCCGCTGCTGGCGGGGGAGTCGGACGCGACGAGCAAGCTGTCCCGCGAGCACACCGTGGCGCACCCCGTGCCGGGGCTGGTGGTCGTGGCGGGCGGCAAGTACACGACGTACCGGGTGATGGCCAAGGACGCGGTGGACGAGGCGGTGCACGGGCTCACGCAGCGGGTGGCGGACTGCGTCACGGAGGACGTGCCGCTGGTGGGTGCCGAGGGCTACCGCGCGCTGTGGAACGGGCGCGCGCAGATCGCCCGGCGCACGGGTCTCCATGTGGCGCGCGTCGAGCACCTGCTCAACCGGTACGGCTCGATGGTGGACGAGGTGCTGGACCTCGTCACGTCCGACCCGACCCTCGGCGACCCGCTCTCCGGCGCCGACGACTACCTGCGCGCGGAGGTCGTCTACGCGGCCTCGCACGAGGGGGCGCGCCACTTGGACGACGTGCTGACCCGCCGGACCCGTATCTCGATCGAGACCTTCGACCGCGGCACCCGCTCCGCCCGCGAGGCCGCCGGGCTGATGGCCCCCGTGCTGGGCTGGGACCACCTCCAGGTCGAGAAGGAGATCGAGCGCTACGAGAAGCGGGTCGAGGCGGAGCGCGAGTCCCAACTCCAGCCCGACGACCAGACGGCGGACGCGGCGCGGCTGGGCGCGCCGGACGTCCAGCCGATTTAGGCGCTTTACGGGCGTCTTGACGTCATGGGTGGCTCAACGGCCGGTCCGAGCTGAGGGGGCGTCGCCTGACGAACCGTACATACGCGCCACTAACCGGGCAGTCATGAGCATCCCGTGACAGCCTTCCCGGTGAGGGAACCGCCACGGCCGAAACCCGGTCCCTTAACTGAAGAACGGGCGTCGGCATGCGGCCATCATCGGAGGGCCCGCGGACCCTGGCCTTCCACAGGTCCGCGGATGAGAGACAATGGTGGCTCTGCCAGGGTGGGTTGGTCGCAGAGCTGATTGCCAGAGGGGACGCATGTCGGAGGCGGAGCAGACGCAGGGCACGGCAGGGCGCCTCCTGGCCGGGCGGTACCGCCTCGGGGACGTCCTGGGGCGCGGCGGCATGGGCACGGTCTGGCGGGCGACCGACGAGACCCTCGGCCGTGTGGTCGCGGTCAAGGAACTGCGGTTCCCCGCCAACATCGACGAGGACGAGAAGCGCCGCCTGATCACGCGCACGCTGCGCGAGGCGAAGGCCATCGCCCGCATCCGCAGCGCGGGCGCGGTCACCGTCTACGACGTGGTGCACGAGGACGACCGGCCGTGGATCGTCATGGAGCTCATCGAGGGCCGCTCGCTCGCCGACGTCATCCGTGAGGACGGCCCGCTCAAGTGGCGGCGGGCCGCCGAGGTCGGGCTGGCCGTCCTGGACGTGCTGGGCGCCGCGCACCGCCAGGGCATCCTGCACCGCGACGTGAAGCCGTCCAACGTGCTGATCGCGGACGAGGGCCGGGTGGTCCTCACCGACTTCGGCATCGCGCAGGTCGAGGGCGACCCGTCGGTCACCTCCACGGGAATGCTCGTCGGCGCGCCCTCGTACATATCCCCGGAGCGCGCACGCGGCCAGAAGCCCGGCCCGCCCGCGGACCTGTGGTCCCTGGGCGGCCTGCTGTACGCGGCCGTGGAGGGCGCCCCGCCGTACGACAAGGGGTCGGCCATAGCGACCCTCACCGCCGTCATGACGGAACCGCTCGGCCCGCCGCGCAACGCGGGGCCGCTCGCGGAGGTCATGTACGGGTTGCTCGCCAAGGACCCGGAGAAGCGGCTGGACGAGGCGGGGGCGCGGGCGCTGCTGAACGGTGCCGTCAACGCCCCGGACGAGCGGCTGCCCCCGGTGCCCGCCGAGCCCGAGATGGAGGCGACGCAGGCGATCGCCATTCCGTCGATCCCGGAGGCGAAGGCTCCGTCGGGACCCGAGCGGAAGGCCGCACCGAAGTCCCCGGCGAAGCCCTCGCCCAAGTCGGCGCAGCAGAAGGCCACCGAGCCCGAGCGTGCCCGGCAGACGCCGTCGGCCGCGAGGCCCGCGGCCGGGAACGGCGGGCCCGGCGCGGGCGGCGGTCTCCAGCGGGTGCAGTGGGAGAAGGCCTCGGTCATGGAGGTCGTGCCGCGCCGCACTCTGGTCATCGTCGCGGTCGTCGTCGTGCTCGCCGTCATCGGCACGGTGCTCGCCTTCGCGATGAACAACAACGGCGGGGACAAGGGCGCCGAGGGCAAGGGCGTCGGTACCGCCTCCGCGTCCGTCCCCGGCGGGCCGCCCGGCGCGGTCACCGGCGGACAGCCGGGCACGGCGGGCAAGGCGTCCTTCGCGCGCGTCGAGAACGATGCCTACCAGTTCGAGATCGACATGCCCAAGGGCTGGCAGCAGACGGGCACCGCGGGGGACCACTCCGGTGCCGTCTACAGCGCGGCGGGCGGTTTCCCCCGCCTCCAGGTCGACTTCGGCCCCGATCCGCAGTCGGACGCCGCCAAGGCGTGGCGCGAGGCCGAGACCGGCGCGAAGCGCAGCATGAAGAACTACAAGGGCCTCGGCATCGACGAGGTCCACGGCTGGGACGGCCGCGACTACCCGACCGTCGCCGACTGGTCCTTCGAGCGCGACCAGGACGGCAAGCGCGTCCGGGTCCTCGACCGCGGCTTCAAGGTCGACGACGACCACGGCTACGCCATCATGATCACCTGTGAGAAGGCCAAGTGGGACGGCCCGGAGTGCCGTGAGCTCCGCGAGACGGCGCTGAGGACGTTCACTCCGGAGGACTGAACCGCGGGGGACTGAACTGCGGGGCCGCCGGTTCCCGGTCGGTTCCCAGGGCCGGTGGCGCGGGGCCAGGGAGGGACCGGCCCATTCGTAGGGCTGATGTGGCTGGACTGACCACGTAGTGAGCGACGTACTGAGCCGTACGCGCCCGAAGGGGCGCCTTCGGCACGTATCGTGAGTTGTCGTGGACGGTACGCAACCGCAATAGGCGGCTGAATGACCGGTGTTGACGGTCAGTGGGGCCGTTCTGCGGGCGACGGTGCGGATCACACGCATGGGGAGGCGTCGTGGACGACTACGCGGGACGGGTGCTCGCCGACCGCTATCGCCTGCCGCTGCCGCCGTCCGACGTCTTCGAACTCGTCGAGACCCGCGCCTTCGACACCTACAGCGGGCAGGAGGTCCTCGTCCGGCAGATCCCTCTGCCCGAGGTCGTCGAGGCCGAAGTCGTGGGCGGGGACGCGGCGTACGGGAGCGGGGCCGGCTCCGCGCGCCGTGAGCCCGGTGAACCGGCGGTGCGGCGCGCGCTGGCCGCCGCCGGGGCCGCGGCGCGGATTCCCGACCACCCCAGACTCGACCAGGTCTTCCACGTCTTCGCCGAGGCGGGCAGCCTCTGGATCATCAGCGAACTCGTCTCCGCCCGGCCGCTCGCCGCGCTCCTCGCCGAGCGCACGCTCTCCCCGCACCGCGCCGCCGAAGTGGCCGCCGACGTCCTCACCGCCCTCCGCGCCCTGCACACCCAGGGCTGGACCCACCGCAACATCACCACCCGCACCGTCCTCATCTGCGACGACGGCCGTGCCATCCTCACGGGCCTGGCGGCGGGCGCCGCGGAGGAGGCCCTCTGCGGCTACGACCCGGTCCCGGAAGCGCGCCCTGGGGCCGGCGATCCGTCCCGCCCGGCGAACGAGGCCCAGGGGCCGGGGCGGAGCCCGGGTCCGGGGGGTCCGGGGGGTCCGGGGGCGCGGCCTCCGGTTCCGGGAAGGGACGGGGCGGGGGAGAAGCCCCCGCCTCCCACGGCGGCGGGCGGTGGCACCCAGCCCCCGGGCACCCCACGCCCCGTCCGTGCCCCGCGCAGCGGCGCCATCGCCGCCTACCGCGCGGGCGCCCGCGCCGCGGCCGCCCGTACGGCGGCGGGGAACGCGGCCCACACCTCGTCCGGCACGTCCACCTGGGGCGGCGGCAGCGCGGCCAGTGGTACGGCACCCGCCCCCGCGCCCGCGCTCCCCACCGGGGGAAAGGGCGGCAAGGCCCTGCCCGGACCCCGCCCTGCCGCCCCCGAGCGGCACAACTCCCCGGTGCCTCAATCCCCGTTGTCCCAATCCCCATTGCCTCAATCTCCGGTGCCTCAATCTCCGTTGTCCCAAGGCGGGTCGGAAAAGGGCCCTGGGAGTGGTCAGGGAACGAGCACGGTGCCGCCCGGCGGACCCACCGGCTGGGGCTCCGAGACCCGGACGGGAGGCGCCCACGCCGCCGAACGGGCCAGGCAGGCGCGGATGGTGGTGGTCGGTGCCGTCACCGAGCGCTGGGCGCCCGAGCAGGCGTGGCCGGTGCAGGAGAGCTGGCAGCTCGCCCCGCCCGTCGGCCCCGCGGCCGACCTGTGGGCCCTCGGCGCCCTGCTCTTCCGCATCGTGCAGGGCCACGCCCCGTACCCCGAGGACAGCACCACCGACCTCGTCCAGCTCGTCTGCGTGGAACCGCCCGCGTACGCGGAGGAGTGCGGGGCGCTGCGCCCCGTGGTCGAGTCCCTGATGCGCAAGGACCCCGCGGAGCGGCCGGAGTTCGAGGAGCTGCGCGGCTGGCTGCGGTCCCTGATCCGGTCCGCGCCGGAGCCGGACGTCGGCAGCCGTACGGTCACCGTGCCGTCGATCGGGCCGGGCGCTGCCGCCGACCAGCACCGGCTGCCCGCCATACGGCGCAAGGGCGAGCTCGTGCGCCGCAGGCGCGGCCGCGCGGTTACGGCGGCGGACCCGGCGGCCGCCCATGGGCGGCACAAGAAGACCGCCAAGGACCAGCTGCAGCCCCGCGCCCGGACGCACACCACCGGGCACCTCCAGGGGCAGCTCGTGCAGCGCACCCCGCGCAGCCTCGGCAGGCTGCTGCTGGGCCTGATCCTGCTCCTGCTGATCGGCGCGGTGCTGTACGCCCTGCTGCTGATGCCGGGTGCGGACGAGAGCGCGGGCCGGTCGCCGACAAGCCGGACGGGCGCGACCGCGGCGGGGAGCACCGCCTCCGACGTCCCCGCCCCCAACGCCCCGGCCACCACGGGCAGATCCGCCACCGCCGCGCCCCTGGACGGGCGGACCGCCGACGGTGACGGCCCGGCGAAGGGCTTCGCCCTGCGTCAGGACCCCAAGGGCTTCACGGTGGCCGTCGCCAAGGACTGGCAGCGCCGTGGCGAGAACGACCGGGGCCAGGTGGTTTATTTCGGCGACGACTGCCAATTGGTCGTCGTTCCCGGCCGGGACAAGGTCGCGGAGTTCGGCGGCGACCCGATGGCCTACCAGCAGGACAAGGAACCGGAGCTCGACGCGTACCGCTCGTCCTCCTGGTCGGGCGCCTCCGGCCTGCGCCGCATCGACGTCGGGAAGAGCGCCTCGGCGGAGGGCGCCTTCAACTGGAACGACAGCAGCGGCCGCCAGGTCTATGTGCGCAACTCCGCGATGATCCTGGACGGCCGTTACCACGTGCTCCAGGTGATCGGCCCGATGAACGAACAGCGGGCCGTGGACGGCTACTTCGACCAGGCCACCGCCAGCTACCGCACCCGCTGAGTCGTTCACCCCGAGTCGACCGCCCCGAGTCATCTGTCCTGAGTCATCCGCCGGAGAAGCGCTCGCGCAACTCCTGCTTGCGGACCTTCCGGAGCGGCCCGCCGCGGGGCAGCGCGTCGACGAGCTCCAGCTGCTCGGGGAACTTGCGCACGGACAGCCCCGCGTCCCGCAGGTGGGAACCGATGTCGCCGAGGGTGAGCGGGGCGGCTCCGGCGCGCTGTTGGACGACGGCGCAGACGCGTTCCCCGCGCACCGGGTCGGGGAGGCCGATCACGGCGACGTCCTCGACGCCCGGGTGCGCGTGGAGGAGCCGCTCGACCTCCTGCGCGGAGATGTTCTCGCCCTTGCGGATGATGATGTCCTTCGCTCTCCCGGTGAGCACGAGGTGCCCCTCCGCGGTGAGGTGACCGATGTCCCCGGTGACGAGGCAGCCGTCCGCGTCGAACGCCCCGGCGTGCTGCGCGGGGTCGAGGTAGCCGCGGCAGACGGCCTCGCCGCGCAGCCGTACCGCCCCGTCCACGCCGGGCGGTACGGGGGAGCCGTCCGTGTCGACGATCCGGAGCTCCATACCCGCTGCGGGCCGGCCCTCCGTGGTGGCCAGGTGCTCCGCGGTGTCGTCCGGGTCCCCCATGGTGATCATGGGGGCTTCGGTCATGCCGTAACCGTGGATCAGCCGGCAGCCCAGTTCGCGGACGACCTCGTGGTGCAGTCCGGGCGGCCGGGGCGCGCCGCCGCCCGCCATGAGGCGGAGCGCGGGGAGCAGCCTGCGGGCCGGGTCCTTGCGCTGTTCGGCCAGGAACATCGCGTAGAAGGCGGTGGAGCCGCCCGCCAGGGTGACGCCGTGGCGGCGGTAGGCGCCGAGCGAGGCGGGGAGCGCGAAGTGCTCCAGGAGGACCGACGGGAAGCCGCGCAGCAGCATCATCACCGTGTAGTCGGGCCCGGCCACGTGCGCGTACGGGAAGGCCATGGAGCCGACGTCGTCCGGGGTGGGGCGGAGGGCGTCGGCGAGCGCGGCCCCGGCGGCGATCAGGCCGCGGTCCGTGTGCAGGGCGCCCTTGGGGTCGGAGGTCGTGCCGGACGTCCAGTAGACCCAGCGGACGGCCGTGCCGTCGGCGGGCGGCGGCGGGAGGACTGCCGGGTCGCCCTGGGGGAGGGCGTCGTACGCGGTGAACACCCGCAGCGGGGTGGGGAGTCCGGCTGCCAGGCGGCGGGCCATCGCCGTGTGGTCGAAGCCGCGCCACACGCCGGGCACCGCGAGGAACTCCGCCCCGGTGGCCCGGAGCGCGTGGCCCGCCTCCAGGTCGCGGTGGAAGGGGACGAGAGGCGTCTGCACCGCGCCGAGGCGGGTCAGCGCGAAGGTGAGGACGACGGTCTCGACGCGGGTGGGCAACTGCCAGGCGACCCTGCTGCCGGGGCGCACCCCGAGCCCGTACAGCCCCGCCGCGACCCGCTCCGCGTGCGCGTGCAGCCCGCCGAAGGACAGCCGTCTGTCGTCCCCTGCGGGGCCGGGGTCGTCGGCCTGGACGAGCGCGGTGGCGCCGGGGGTGCGGGAGGCGCGGCGCTCCAGCAGCTCCCACAGGGTGCGGGAGGCGGCCAGGTCGTCTTCGGTACCGGTCATGGGATCCTCCCCGCCTCGATGCCACGGCTTGTCGGCCCGGAGGGGCCGCACTAGCCTCCATTCTGACGGAGCGTCAGAAAAATGGGAGGGTCCGCCGTGGAACTGCCGCGCATCGTCAGCGTCGACGACCATGTGATCGAGCCGGCCCACCTCTTCGCCGCCTGGCTCCCCGCCCGGTACCGCGACCGGGGTCCCCGGCCGGTCACCACGGGTATCGGCCGACTCGCCTATGTGGGTGGCAAGTACGTCACCTCCATGGACCCCGAGGGGCCGCCCGCCGACTGGTGGGTCTACGAGGACCTCGCCTTCCCGTACAAGCGCAACATCGCCGCCGTCGGCTTCGACCGCGACGACATGACCCTGGAGGGCATCACCCGGGAGGAGATGCGGCCCGGCTGCTGGGACCCGGCGGCGCGCCTCAAGGACATGGACCTCAACCATGTGGAGGCGTCCCTCTGCTTCCCGACCTTCCCCCGCTTCTGCGGCCAGACCTTCGCGGAGGCGCGCGACAAGGAGGTCGCGCTCGCCTGTGTGCGCGCCTACAACGACTGGATGGTCGAGGAGTGGTGCGGCGACAGCGCAGGCCGCCTCGTACCGCTCTGTCTCATTCCTCTGTGGGACGTCGGCCTCGCCGTCGCCGAGATCCACCGCAACGCGGCGCGGGGCGTGCGCGCCGTGACCTTCAGCGAGATCCCCACCCACCTGGGCCTGCCCAGCATCCACTCGGGCCACTGGGACCCCTTCTTCGCCGCCTGCCAGGAGACGGGCACCGTCGTCAACATGCACATCGGCTCGTCCTCGCAGATGCCCGCCGCCTCCCCGGACGCCCCGGTCGCGGTCCAGGCCACCCTGTCCTTCAACAACGCCATGGCGTCCATGACCGACTTCCTCTTCAGCGGTGTCCTGGTGCGCTTCCCCCGCCTCAAACTCGCCTACAGCGAGGGCCAGATGGGGTGGATCCCGTACGCACTGGAACGCGCCGACGACGTCTGGCGGGAGCACCGCGCCTGGGGCGGAGTGCGGGACCTGATCCCCGAACCGCCCTCCACCTACTACTACCGGCAGATCTTCTGCTGCTTCTTCCGCGACAAACACGGAATCGCGTCACTCGATACGGTGGGCCGCGACAACGCCACCTTCGAGACCGACTACCCCCACGTCGACTCGACCTTCCCCCACACCAGGGACGTCGCCCTCGACCACGTACGGGGGCTGGACGACGAGACCGTCCACAAACTGATGCGCGGCAACGCCATCCGCATGCTCGGTCTCGACCTCGACCGGCCGCGCGCCTGACCGCCCATGGACCTCACCGCCACGGAAGAGGACGAGGCCTTCCGGCGGCAGCTGCGTGCCTGGCTGCGAAGAACTCTGCCGGCCCTGCCGCCCAAGCCGCCCGCCACGGACTGGCCCGCCCGCCGCGTCCACGACTGCGCCTGGCAGCGCGCCCTGCACGACGCCGGTTACGCGGGACTCCACTGGCCCGTCGACGCCGGTGGCCAAGGCGCCACCCCCACCCGGCACTTGATCTTCCTGGAGGAGACCGAACGGGCCGGGGCCCCCTACGTGGGAGCCAACTTCGTCGGGCTCCTGCACGCCGGACCCACCATCGCGGCCGAGGGCACGGCCGCCCAGCGGGCCCGCTGGCTGCCCCCCATCCTGCGTGGCGAGGAGGTCTGGTGCCAGGGCTTCTCCGAGCCCGAGGCGGGCTCCGACCTCGCCGCCCTGCGCACCCGCGCCGAGCGCGACGGCGACGGCTACGTCGTCACCGGCAGCAAGATCTGGACCTCGCACGCCCAGGTCGCCGACTGGTGCGAACTCCTCGTCCGCACCGACCCGTCGGCCCCCCGGCACCGGGGAATCACCTGGCTCGCCATGCCGATGGACGCGCCCGGGGTGACCGTGCGGCCCCTGCGGACCCTCGCCGGGTCCGACGAGTTCGCCGAGGTGTTCCTCGACAGGGTGCGGATTCCCGCCGCCCACCGCCTCGGCGCGGAGAACGACGGCTGGCGCGTCACCATGGTGACCCTCGCCTTCGAGCGCGGCACGGCCTTCGCGGGCGAGGTCGTCGCCTGCCGCCGCGTCCTGGCCGGCCTGGCCCGCACGGCCCGCGCGAACGGCCGCTGGGACGACACCGTGCTCCGCCGTCGTCTGGGGCGGCTGAACGCCGAGTTCACGGCGCTCTGGCGGCTGATCCAGTGGAACGCGGGCGAGGCCGGACACCCGGCCCGCACGGGCGGCGGCACGGTGCCGGGAACCAGTGGCTCCGTCTTCAAACTGCGCTACTCGGAAGCCCGCCAGGAGCTCTACGACGCGGCCGCCGACGTCCTCGGGCCCGCATCCCTCGACGCCGACCACCCGTGGACGGCGGACCGCCTCTCCTCGCTCTCCTACACGATCGCCGCGGGCACCTCCCAGATCCAGCGGAACATCGTCGCCGAGCGCGTCCTCGGACTCCCCAGAGCGTGGTGACCCATGACCTTCCGGCCGAACGACGACCAGCGCGCCCTTCAGGCGGGCATGCGCGCCCTCCTGGCCGCCCGCTTCCCGCGCGAGCGGCTACGAGCGGCCGTGGACGGCCCCCAGCGGGCCCCGGACCCCGGAGCGGGCCCGGGACCCGGTCCCGGCCCGGACCGGGACCTGTGGCGGGCTCTCGGGGACGCCGGGTTCTTCGCCCTGCGCCTGCCCGAGGAGGACGGCGGCGCGGGCCTCGGACTACCGGAAGCCGTGCTCCTCTTCGAGGAGGCGGGACGCGCCCTGCTGCCCGGCCCCCTGGCCGTCACCCACCTCGCCGCCGGGCTCGTCCCCGGCGCGGCCGACGGCACCCGGATCGTCACCGCCGTGGACGGACCCGGCACGGCCGAACACCTCGCGACCGCCGACGCCGTACTGCTCCTCGACCGCCCCACCGCCCGCGTGCTGCGGACGGAAACGGGCGAGGCCCCGTGCGCGCTCGACGCCCGGCCCTTCCGCTCCGTCGACCCGGCGACCCCCCTGCACCGGGTGGGCGAGCCGCCATCTTCCCTGGCCGCACGCCCCGTTGACCCGCCCGCCGACACCGCACGACTGCGGCGCGAAGCGGCCCTGCTGACCGCGGCCCAGCAACTCGGCAGCGCCCGGCGCACCCTTGAGCTGGCCGTCGCCCACGCCCGCGGCCGCACCCAGTTCGGCCGGCCGATCGGCGCCTTCCAAGCCGTGCAACACCTGTGCACCCACATGCTCGTGCGGGTGGACCTGGCCCGCGCGAGCGTCTACGCCGCGTCACTGACGGAGGACCCCGCCGAAATCTCCGGCGCCAAGCTGCTTGCGGACAGTGCAGCCATCCGCAACGCCCGTGACTGTCTGCAAGTACACGGTGGCCTGGGCTTCACCTGGGAAGCCGACATTCATCTGCACGTGAAACGGGCCTGGGTGCGGGCCGCGCAGTGGCAATCGACCGCAGAATCGGAGGAATTCCTTGCGAATGAGCTGCTCATGAGCGGTGCCGCGGGAAATGCGCCAGATGTTTGGACGGGCGCCCTGGGCAGTGAAAATATCCGGGTGTAATCGGCATGGGCGAAATGCCGGTCATGTCATACATAACAGTTCGCAGAACGCCGATATCAGGCTGTGTCCGGTGCGTTACTCGTGACAGGGCGGAGTCGGCTCCGCCCTCGGGTACTCTCCCTTGGATGCGAGTTGTTCAGAGGCGCAGCAAGCCGGGTGTCGTCCTTGTGGCGATGCCGGGCGGGAAAATGTCTGGCACTCGCGTCGGAATGGGGCCCGTGGTCCCCCGATGTTCGAGTCTCCGCAGCGCGCGTCGCACAGTATGCAGCACGCATACTCCTTTGCGCCGGAATATGCCCGAAGCGCTTGTTGAGGTGACTGAGCGTCAACCATGCTGTCTCGGAATGGAGTCACGTTGCGTGACCCCTCGGAGACGCGAGGCGTTGTGTCCGCCGGTTCGGATGGTGTGAGCGGTGCAGGTGCTTCAGATGCAGATGGAGGTCCGGGCGGATCCCGCGGAGGTGGGACGGGCCCGCAGGTGGGCGAGGTCGCGACTCGCCGGTTCCGGAATAGGCGTCGACGAGCCCCTGGCGGAGACGCTGATCCTGCTGATCTCGGAGCTGGTCACCAACGCCGTGGTGCACACCGGCTGTCCGGCCGTCCTGCGCATGCTGTTCCCGGACGTCGGCGACTCCTCCGGCGCGACCGGGGTCTGCTCGGGCACCGTCCGGGTCGAGGTCGCCGACATCAGCGCCCGTCCCCCGCGCCCCCGCCGCGCGGAGGGCGACGACACCGGCGGCAGGGGCCTGGAGCTGGTGGACGGTCTGGCGGACCGCTGGGGCTGGCAGCCCGAGGGCGCGGGGAAGCGCATCTGGTGTGAGGTCGACCGTGGGCGGGCATCATGGGTCGGCGCTTTCGAGTCACCACGCGCCGTCACAAATCGGGCTTAGTCGACAAAGTCCAGACCAGGTGTTGACGTGAAGTGTCCACGTGATCACCCTTGGACGCAGCGATTCGTTGCGAGGGGACGTCGAGAAGCCCATTCGTACGGGGCTGTCTTGGCGAGTACGGGTCGCGGTCCGGCGCGCGCAGGGCTGAAGCGCCGGAGCCGGCGGCGGCGTGCGGTGCCGTGCTCGGGGTGCGCATCGACGCGCCGCCGCCCGCCCGACTTCCTGTGGTGACCTCGCTCCTGGTGGCCTCGCTCCATGGGCCCCGGCGGCCCCGGAGCCGCCCGTCCGGGGCGTCGGCCGTCAGAGCACCGCGACCGGTGCGACCGGAGCCCCCGCTCCGCCCGTGAAGGGTTCCGGGGTGGCGGTGAGCAGGAAGGTGTAGCGGCCTTCCTCCGCGCACGCGGTCGACAACTCCTCCAGATTCCAGTTCTGGCCCTGCGGCATCCCCATCTCGACGAGGTCGAGGGCGTGCACCGGGAGCCACAGATCGGCGATCTCCGGCGGGAAGATCTCGAAGGTCAGCGTGTCATTGGCGACCGCGGCGACATCGCGGGCGCGGAACCACTCGGGTGTGCGGAACGACAGTCCGGGGGACGGGAATCCGTACGCCTGCCTGTCGCCCGCCAGATACAGCTGGATCTGCCCGGTCCGCACCAGCGCGATGTCCCCCGGCCGGACGTCGACCCCGGCCAGCTCCTCCGCGGCGGCCAGGTCCTCCGGGCCGACGACGTGGTCGGCGTCGAGCCGCTCGACGCCATGGGCTCGGGCGACATCGAGCAGCACCCCCCGCGAGACGATGTGCCGGGCCTTCTCGATGCCGTGGTACGCCGCGCCTCCGTGCGCGGTGATCGAGCTCGCCGGGCGGCCGTTGTAGATCCTGCCGCCGTGCGAGACATGGGCGAGCCCGTCCCAGTGGGTGCCCGCCTGGAGGCCCAGGGTCACGATGTCGTCGCTGGTGGCGATGGTGTCCGGGCCGAACATCTCCATGTTGATCGCGACCATGGTGTGCAGGGGGTTGACCCTGCCGGGGATCACCCCGGTCTGGATCCCCTCCTGCCGCAGTGGCACCGCCAGGGGGACGCGGCGCCCCGTCCGTACCGCCCCGGCCGCGTCGCGCACGACCGCGTCCGTGATCAGGTTGAGGGTCCCTATCTCGTCGCCCTCGCCCCAGCGGCCCCAGTTGTTAACGCGTTTGGCCGCGTCGTAGAACTCCGGCGGCAGTGCCATTGGGTCCCTCCCTGGATCCGGGCCGCGACGGGTCTTGTGCCCACGCCCGCTCTGCTCAAAAATCTAACGGCCCGTCAGAAATGGGGAAGGGGTGCCGCATGGGTGACTTCTTGACCGGCAAGGTGATCGCCGTCACCGGGGCCGGGCGTGGCATCGGCCGGGCCGTCGCCCTGGCCTGCGCGGCCGAAGGGGCGAGCGTCGTCGTCAACGACTACGGCGTGTCCGTCGACGGGAGCGAACCGGCGAGCGAGGTCGCCGAGGCGGTGGTCAAGGAGATCGAGGCGGCGGGCGGCCGGGCGACGGCCCTCGCGGACGACGTGTCGACCATGGCGGGCGGCGCGCGGATCGTCGACACCGCGCTGGCCCGGTACGGACGGCTCGACGGGGCCGTGTGCGTCGCCGGCATCCTCCGGGAGCGCATGCTGTTCAACATGACCGAGGAGGAGTGGGACCCGGTCGTCGCCACCCATCTCAAAGGGACCTTCACCGTCTTCCGCGCCGCCGCCGCGGTCATGCGCCGCCAGGGGTACGGCACCCTCATCGGCTTCACCAGCGGCAGCCATCAGGGCAGCGTCTCCCAGGCCAACTACTCCGCCGCCAAGGGGGGCGTCATCTCGCTCGTCCGCAGTGCCGCCCTGGGCCTGCGCAAATACGGGGTCACCGCCAACTGCGTCGCCCCGGTGGCCCGTACGCGGATGTCCGCCAAGGTCCCGGGGGAACTGGCCGAGATCGGCGACCCCGAGGACGTGGCGGCCATGGTGGTCTACCTCCTCGGCGACCGGGCCCGAGAACAGGACATCACCGGGCAGGTCTACACCGTCGCAGGACCCAAGATCGCGGTATGGGCCCAGCCCCGCGAGCTCCGCGCCGCCTACGCGGACGGCGCCTGGACCCCCGAGAAGATCGCCGAATTCCTCCCGGGCACCATCGGCGCCGACCCCATGCCCCTGCTCGCCGCACCGCGAACAGCACCCCGCACCACCGCGGCCGAGGACCGCGACCGCTCCTGACCACGGCTCGGGCCGGCCGCCGCCGACCCGGGCCGACACCCCGACAAGAGCTGCCACGCGCCGATTCCGTACCGAGCGGGCGCGGACCGGCACGGTGAGGAGAGGGCGTGGACTTCGCATTCGGACCGGAGGACGAGACGTTCCGGGAGGAGGCACGCGGCTGGCTCGCCGAACACCTCGCCACCGGAGCGCCCCCCGCACGCCGGACCTGGGAACGCGAACTCGGCGCCGCGGGCTGGATCGGCCTCGGCTGGGACACCTCCCACGGCACCTACGGCAACCGCACCGCCTCCCTGGCCGGGCAGGTCGTCTGGGCGGAGGAGTACGCCCGTGCCCAAGCGCCCGCCCGCGTCGGGCACATAGGCGAGAACCTCCTCGCCCCCACCCTCCTCGCGCACGGCGACACCGCCCAGCGCGGCAGGTTCCTCCCTGCCATCGCCCGGGGCGAGGAACTCTGGTGCCAGGGCTACAGCGAACCCGGCGCGGGCTCGGACCTAGCCGCCGTCCGCACCTCCGCCGTGCTCACCGACGGCGGCGGCATCTACCGGGTCAACGGGCAGAAGACCTGGACCTCCTGCGCCAGGGAGGCCGACTGGTGCTTCGCGCTGGTCCGCACCACCGAAGGATCGCACCGGCACCACGGGCTCTCCCTGCTGCTCCTGCCGATGGACCAGCCCGGCCGGATCGAGGTCCGGCCCATCCGGGACATGTCGGGGACCGCCGACTTCAACGAGGTCTTCTTCGACGGCGCCGAGGCCCGTGCCGAGCATCTCGTCGGCGGTGAGGGCAACGGCTGGCGGGTCGCCCTGGACCTTCTCGGCAGGGAACGCGGCGTGGCCACCCTCGCCCAGCAGATCGGCTTCGCCGCCGAACTCGCGGGTGTCATCCGCCTCGCCCGGGAAACGGGAGCCGCAGCGGAGCCGGTCACCCGTGACCGGCTCGTACGGCACTGGGCCCAGTTGCAGGCCATGCGCTGGAACGCCCTGCGCACCCTGGGGACAGTCGACGATCCCGGGGCCCCGAGCGTCGCCAAGCTCCTGTGGGGCCGTTGGCACCAAGGGCTCGGCGAACTGGCCATGCAGGTCCGCGGCCCGGCCGCCACCCTCGGGCCGGACGACTGGGACGGTCTGCGACCCTATGAACTCGACGCCCTGCAACGCCTGTTCCTCTTCTCCCGAGCCGACACCATCTACGGCGGATCGGACGAGATCCAGCGCACCACCATCGCCGAGCGCGTCCTCGGCCTGCCGAAGGAGCCGCGTCCATGACGTCGTACGGGCTGTGGATCGACGGCTCCTGGCACACGCCGGAAAAAGGGCACTATGCAGTTGTCAATCCGGCGACCGAGAAGGTCGTCGGGGAGGCCCCGGAGGCGACTCCCGCCGAAGTCGCCCACGCCGTGACCTCCGCGCGGGCCGCTCAGGACGGCTGGTCCCGGACACCACCGCGCGAGCGCGCGGCCGTGCTGGACCGGATCGCGGATCTCATCGATGGACACGGAGAAGAGCTGCTGCCCCTCCTCCAGGCGGAGACGGGCGCGACGATGCGCGTCACCGCCGGTCTGCAACTGCCCGTAGCGGTCGAGCGGTTCCGGCGCTACGCGCGGGGAGCGGTCGAGCCGGCCGTCGTCCCGCTCGCTCCCCGCTCGGTCGGGGGTACCCCGCTCGCCCCCGGTGCCCTGCTGGGCGCCGTCGCGGTCCGGCGCCCCGTGGGCGTCGTCGGCTGCATCACCTCCTACAACTTCCCGGTCGTCAATCTCGCGGGCAAGGTCGCCCCCGCCCTGGCCATGGGGAACGCGGTCGTCGTCAAACCGGCGCCGCAGGACCCGCTCTGCTGTCTCGCGCTGGGCCCGCTCCTCCGGGAGGCCGGCCTCCCGGACGGCGTCTTCAACGTCGTCACGGGCTCGCGCCCCGCCACCGGCGAAGCGCTCGTGTCGCACCCCGGCGTCGACATGATCAGCTTCACCGGGTCCACCGCTGTCGGAAAGAGGATCGCCGAGGCCGCGGGGAGGTCGATGAAGCGCACCCTGATGGAGCTGGGCGGCAAGGGCGCGGCCATCGTCCTGGGGGATGCCGACGAAAAGGTGCTCAAGTCGGCGATCGGGGCGGTCGGTTCGGTCTGGTCGTTCCACAGCGGACAGATCTGCACGGCGCCGACCCGGGTGCTCGTCCATCGATCGCTGTACGAGAAGGTCGTCGCCGGTCTCCAACACTACGCGCGGACGCTGACGATCGGGGACCCTGTGGATAACTCCACGGTCGTGGGCCCGTTGATCTCCGCCGCGCAGCGCGACCGCGTCGAGGAGTACATCTCCGGGGCCCGTGCGGAAGGCGCCCGCATCGCCGTCGGCGGCCGCCGCCCCGATCTCGAACCCGGCTTCTACGTCGCGCCCACCCTCGTCACCGACGTCACCCCCGGCATGACCGTCGCCCGGGAAGAGCTGTTCGGCCCCGTCGTCGCGGCCCTCCCCTTCGAGGACGACGACGAGGCCGTGCACATCGCCAACAGCACCTCGTACGGCCTCCACGACTACGTCTTCGGCGCCGACACCGGCCGGGCATGGCGCCTCGCCGCCCGCCTGCGCTGCGGCAACGTCGGCATCAACACGGTCCAGCGGCACCCCGAGACACCGTTCGGCGGCTTCAAGGAGAGCGGCGTCGGCCGTGACGGCGGCTCCTTCGGGCTGCACGCGTACAGCGAACTCCAGTCCGTCGTCTGGGCCTCCTGAGACGGTGCCTCCTGAGACGGTCGCACCACCCGCCCGTACGTCCCGATCCGCCGAGAGGACGGACCAGCCATGAGAGGTGTCATCTTCGACGGCGAGCGTCCCCAGGTCGTCGACGACCTCGAAGTACGGCGACCTGGTCCCGGCGAGGTGCTGGTCGCGATCGCCGCGGCGGGCCTCTGCCACAGCGACCTGTCCGTCGTCGACGGCACCATCCCCTTCCCCGTTCCGGCCGTCCTCGGACACGAGGGCGCGGGCGTGGTGGAGGAGGTCGGGCCCGGGGTCGCCCACGTCGCGCCCGGCGACCACGTCGCGCTCTCCACCCTCGCCAACTGCGGGACCTGCGGCGACTGCGACCGCGGCCGCCCCGCCATGTGCCGCAAGGCGATCGGCAGGCCCGGCAGGCCCTTCTTCCGGCGCGGCACCGGCCTCTACCAGTTCGCGGCCAGCTCCGCCCTGGCCGAACGCACGGTCGTGAAGGCCGTCCAGGCGGTCAGGGTCCCCGTCGACATGCCGCTGACCTCCGCCGCCGTCATCGGCTGCGCGGTGCTGACCGGCGTCGGCGCGGTCCTCAACCGGGCCCGGGTCCGGCAGGGCGAATCGGTCGTCGTCATCGGCGCGGGCGGCGTCGGCCTCAACGTCCTCCAGGGCGCCCGCATCGCCGGGGCCTCCGTCGTCGTCGCCGTCGACACCAACCCGGCGAAGGAGCCCCTGGCGCGGCAGTTCGGGGCGACCCACTTCGTCGACGCCTCCTCGCCCGCCGGGACCCCGGCCGCCGTGCGCGCGGTCCTCCCGCGCGGCACCGACCACGCCTTCGAGTGCGCCGGGAACCCCCGCCTCATCCGGCTGGCGATCGACCTCCTCGACCGCCGCGGCCAGGCCGTCCTGCTCGGGGTGCCGCCCGCCGCCGCGGAGGCCGCCTTCCTCGTCTCGTCCCTCTACCTGGACAAGTCGATACTCGGCTGCCGCTACGGCTCGTCCCGCCCTCAGCGTGACATCGCCCTCTACGCGCGGCTGTACGGGGAAGGACGGCTCCTGCTCGACGAACTGGTCACCACCGTCCACCCGGTCGAGGACTTCGACAAGGCCGCCGCCGACACGCTCCACGGACGCGTCGCCCGGACCGTGCTGACCTTCACCTGACCGCCCGCGCGGATCACCGGCGGGAGTCCGCCGGTGCCGCCCTGAACGTCCGCCGGTATGCGGTCGGCGAGACGCCCAGCGCCGCCTGGAGGTGCTGCCGCATGGACGCGGCCGTGCCGAACCCGGCGTCCCGCGCCACCTGGTCCACGGACAGGTCGCTGTCCTCCAGCAGGTGCCGCGCCCGCTCCACCCGCTGCTGGGTCAGCCACTGGCCGGGGCTGATGCCGACCTCCTCGCGGAACCGGCGCGTGAAGGTCCGTACGCTCATCGCCTCCTGCTCGGCCATGTCCCGCAGCTGGATCGGCTCGTGCAGCCGGCCCAGCGCCCAGGCGCGCGCCGTCGTGGTCGTCGCGAACTGCGGTTCCGGCACGGGCCGGTGGATGTACTGCGCCTGACCGCCGTCGCGGTGCGGCGGCACCACGCTGCGCCGGGCCACGTCGTTGGCCACGGCACTCCCGTGGTCGCGGCGCACGATGTGCAGGCACAGGTCGATCCCGGAGGCCACCCCCGCCGAGGTCAGCAGATCGCCGTCGTCGACGAACAGGACGTCGGCGTCCACCCGGACCGACGGGAACAGCCGCTGGAAGTGGTCCGTGCTGCTCCAGTGGGTGGTGGCCGGGCGCCCGTCGAGCAGTCCGGCGGCCGCCAGGACGAACGAACCGGTGCAGATCGACACCAGGCGCGTGCCGGGGCGTATGTGCGCCAGCGCGGCCGCCTGGGCGGCTTCGAGCCTGCCCTCGATGTAGGGGAGGCCCCGCTCGTACGAGGCGGGCACGACGACCGTGTCGGCCTCCGCGAGCGCCTCCGGACCGCGCTCCACGGTGATGGCGAAGTCGGCGTCCGTCTGCACCAGGCCCGGTGCGAGCGCGCACGTCACCACCTCGTACAGGGGCTCGCCGTCGGCCGTCCGGGCCTTGCCGAAGATCCGGTAGGGGATGGACAGCTCGAACGGGATGACGCCCGCGAGGGCGAGGACGACGATCCGGTGCGGCCGTCCTTCCGCGCGTCCGGCCCCGCTGTTCTCCGGCCCGTCCATCCGTCCTCCCACACGCTCCCGGCCGTCTCCGGCTCCGTCACCGACAAGTCTGCGGCCCGGCACTGACAATCGCGGGCCCGTCGCCGACAAGGCTGCCGCAGACCCGTGCCCCTCCGGACCGTCGTGGCCTGATCCTGACGAATGCTGTCCTTCGGGCCGCTCGTTCGCGGTCCGGGCGCTCCTGATCCTGATGGAGTGACCCAGACAACCCCTCGTCCCGTACGGCCGGCGCGCACCGGACGCGGCCCCCGTGTCCACCGCGCCTGGTTCGTCGCCGTCGTCACCTTCGTGACGATCATCGGGGCGGCAGGATTCGCCTCCCTGCCCGGCCTGCTGATCGAACCGCTGCACCAGGAGTTCGGCTGGTCGCGCGGCACCGTCGGGTTCGCCGCCTCCGTGAACCTCGCCCTCTACGGGCTCACGGCACCCTTCGCGGCGGCCCTCATGGACCGGTTCGGCATCCGCAGGGTCGTCGTCTGTGCCCTGACGGTGATCGCGGCGGGCGCGGGACTGACCGTCTTCATGACGGAGGCCTGGCAGCTCGTCCTCTGCTGGGGCGTGCTCGTCGGCCTCGGCAGCGGGTCGATGGCCCTGGCCTTCGCGGCGACCGTCACCAACAGGTGGTTCGTCGCCCGGCGCGGCCTGGTCACCGGCATCCTCACCGCGGCGGGCGCCTCCGGGCAGCTGATCTTCCTGCCGTTGCTCTCCTGGATCGTCGAACACCACGACTGGCGGCCCGCGGCGCTGATCGTGGCGGCGGCCGCGCTCGCCGTCGTCCCGTTCGTCTGGCTGCTGCTGCGCGACCACCCGGCGGACGTCGGCCTCGCGGCGTACGGGGCGCGGGAGTACGTTCCGAAGCCGCCGCCCGTGACCGGTGCGGGCCGGCGGGCGGTGCGGGCCCTGTCGGACGCGGCCCGCACCGGACCGTTCTGGCTGCTCGCGGGCACCTTCGCGATCTGCGGCGCGTCCACGAACGGACTGGTCAAGACCCACTTCGTGCCCGCCGCCCACGATCACGGCATGCCGGTCACCGCGGCCGCCGGGCTGCTCGCCGTGGTCGGGGTCTTCGACGTCGCCGGAACGATCGCCTCCGGCTGGTTCACCGACCGCTTCGAGGCGCGCAGGCTGCTCGCCGTCTACTACGGGCTGCGCGGAGTCTCCCTGATGTTCCTGCCGATGCTGATGGCACCGTCGGTCCACCCGCCGATGATCCTCTTCATCGTCTTCTACGGCCTCGACTGGGTCGCCACCGTGCCGCCCACCATCGCCCTGTGCCGTGAGCACTACGGCGACGACAGTGCGATCGTCTTCGGCTGGGTGCTCGCCTCCCATCAGCTGGGCGCGGCCCTGGTCGCCTTCCTGGGCGGCGTGGCCCGCGACGCCCTCGGCTCGTACGACCTCGTCTGGTACGCCTCCGGCGCGCTGTGCGCGATGGCCGCGCTGATGGCACTGGTCATCCGCAGGCGCCCCGCGCGGACCGTGGCGGTCGCCTGAGCGGTGCCCCTGGGGCCGTATGCGATCCCCCTGTGATCCCCACTGCGATCGAGGTACGGGGTCTTGCGCCGGTCACGGCCCCGATGTGTTGTTGGCTCGTGTCTGCCGACGCCTCCCACCCTCCCGCGGCGTGCGGTCGCACCGGCCCTCATTCAGTCCAAGACGGGGCATTCGGTAAGAATGGCCCACCGGGCGATCGGCGCCGCTGTCGCCGTGTGCCCGGCCTCCTTGTCGGCGGAGTCGCCGGACCGGTGGACCGCTCACGGGTCCCGGTCCGCGCGCGGAAGCAACCTCCCGGCCTCTGGGGGAATCATTCTTGGAGAGAGGGGCGGTAATGACACAGCAGGCCGAACCGGATGCCATGCCGGCCGAGGCGGAGGCGGACGCCACGCCCGAGGAGTCCGAGCGGACACCGAAGCGCGTGATGCACGCGGACGGCTTCGGCGCGGCGTTCTGCGCGTCGATGGCCGGGCTGTTCGCGGAAGCGGTGATCGGCGGGACGATCGCCGTCCTCGTGATGCTCGCGCGTGAGCACGACGGGCTGCCGCACAACGTGGTCGCGATCATCGGCGTGGTCCTGGGGATCGCGTTCTTCGCCGTCCTGGTCAGCGGCTTCGTCACGGGCGTGGCGGTGATGCCCGCCCTGGCGCTCGCACGGCGCGTGGCACGGCGTACGGGGCGCCCCGAGCGCCTGCGCTGGCTCCTGGCCGCCGTGCCGGTGGTGGCCGCGGCCGTGGTGGCCGCCTTCGGCGGCGTGGCGGCGCTCGGCAGCCTCGCGTTCGCGCCCGCCCTGTCGTACGTGCTGTGGTGGGGCTCCCTCACGGTCGGCCTGCTGCCCGCCGCTCTGCTCGCGGCCGTCGCGGGCCGCCGGATCCGCGCGGGCCGCACCACGGGGCTGGTCCGCAGGATCGCGCGCGACGGCGCGCTCGCGTGGCTCGCGGTCGGTGTCCTGGGTGCGGGCGTGTACGGCACCGGCCTGGTGAAGGTGTACGAGCCGCCGCGGCTGCACAGGTCGGATCTGGCGGGCACCTGGACCGACGGCCACGGTGGCACGGTCAAGCTCGACGAGGACGGCCGCGCTGTCGCCCAGGGACTCGACAACTACGTGTGGGACGAGACGGGCAAGGACAGATCGACGGACTGCGACGGCACGGGGTCCTGGAAGGCGCTCAAGGAGAGCGGCCGGATCGAGGGCGTGAACCTCAGGATCAAGACATGTTCGCTTGCCCGTAGTTGGGATGTCGGCGGTACGCAGAAGAAGCCGCGGATCTACCACGAGATCGGCAAGCCGGGCTCCGGCAAGCGGTACGTGCTGACGAAGGTCGTCGGGCACAAGAAATAGGCCGGGGCGTCGGCTCCCTCTCAGGCGTGTGACTCCTGTCGCTCCCCAGGGGATCGACGTCCCGGCCTCAGGGACTGAATGTCCCGAACGCGCCCCTGTGGAAGAGCAGGGGCCGTGCCGCCTCGCGTTCGTCCGTCCCGAGCGCCTCGACGCGTCCGACGACGATCAGGTGGTCCCCGCCCGTGTGCACGGCGTGGACCGCGCAGTCGACCCAGGCCGGTACGCCGGACAGGAGCGGCGACCCGGTCGCGGGCGACGGTCCGTGCCGTACGCCCGTGAACTTGTCGGCGGTCCGGGAACCGCTGACCGCGAAGGCCCGGCAGAGCTCCTCCTGGCCCGCGCCGAGGACGTTGACGCAGAAGACCCCCGCGCGGGCGATGCGCGGCCATGTGGCGGACGTGCGGGCCACCATGAAGACGACCAGGGGCGGGTCGAGGGAGAGCGAGGCGAAGGACTGGCAGGAGAAGCCCGCGGGCGGCTCCCCGTCCCGGCCCGGCGCGGTGACGACGGTGACCCCGCTGGCGAAGGCGCCGAGCACGCGCCGGAACTCCTCCAGGCTCGGCGGAATCCGCTCGTCCGCCCGTTCGTCCGTCCATTCGTCCGCCCGTACGGCGCGCAGCGCGGGGCGCGGCGCGGGCCCGACGGGCCGCGGTGGTGCGGAGGTCGGCGCTCCGGCCGACCGCAGGTAGCGCACGGCGGCTTCCGCCATGCCCGCGTGTCCCATCATGGGTCCATTGAATCTGACGGAGTGTCAGTCAGGAAGGGTGTGGCACGGGCTAACGGCCCCGGAATTCCGGGGCGCGGCGGTCCACGAAGCTCGCGATGCCCTCCCGGGCGTCCGCCGTCGTCATGTTGATCTCCTGCGCGGCGGCCTCGGCGGCGAAGGCCGTCGCGCGGTCGGTGTCGAGCGAGGCGTTGACCAGCTGCTTGGTCAGGGCGAGCGCGCGGGTCGGCCCGGCCGCCAGCCGCTCCGCCCAGTTCCGGGCCGTGTCCGCGAGTTCGGCGTCGGCCACCACCCGGTTCACCAGCCCCAGGCGTTCCGCGTCGGCGGCGCCGAGGGCGTCGCCGAAGAACATCAGCTCCTTCGCGCGCCGCGGTCCGACGAGCCGGGGCAGCAGATAGGCGCCGCCGCCGTCGGGGACCAGGCCGCGGCGCGCGAACACCTCGACGAACCGGGCCGATTCGGCCGCCAGGACGAGATCGCAGGCCAGCGCGAGATGGGCGCCGAGCCCGGCGGCGACGCCGTTCACGGCGGCGAGCACGGGCTTCTCGCAGTCCAGTACGGCGCCGATCAGCCGTTGCGCGCCGCGCCGGAGCGTGCGCGCGACATCGCCGGTCACGGCCCCGGCCGGCTGGTGCGAGGGGGCCGCGCGCAGATCGGCCCCGGAGCAGAACGCCCTGCCGGACGCGGTGACGACGACGGCCCGCACGGCCGGGTCGGCGGAGGCTTGGACGAACCGTGAGATCAACTGTTCCCGCAGGTCAGGAGTGATGGCGTGGAGGGCCTGTGGGCGGTTGAGGGTGATCCACGAGACACCGTTGTCAGTGGCGTGGAGTATCACTTGGTCGTGGGGGCCGGAGGGCTCGACGGGCTCGTCGGCGGACGCTTCACGGGGGGAGACGGACATGGCGGTACTCCTGGTTCTCCGGGCTGCCGCGCGCGGCTCAGCGGCAGAAGGCCAGCGCGTCCAGGGCCACGGCGCCCTGGCCGCGGTCCAGCACCACGAGGGGGTTGATGTCCAACTCGGCGAGCTCGTCGCCCAGTTCCAGGGCCATGCGCTGGACGCGCAGGACGGTCTCCACGAGCGCGTCCACGTCGGCGGGCGGCGCCCCCCGGACGCCGTCCAGGAGGGCGTTGCCGCGCAGTTCGCGCAGCATCGCGCGGGCGCGGTCCTCGCCGAACGGGGGGACGCCCACGGCGGTGTCGCGCAGCACCTCCACCAGTACGCCCCCCAGGCCCACCGTCACGGTCGGGCCGAAGAGCGGGTCGGGCGAGATCCCGACCGCCATCTCCACACCGTGACCGACGAGTTGGCAGACGAGCACGCCGTCCAGGGGCAGCCCCTCGTACCGCGCGATGTCGGTCAGCTCGCGGTACGCGTCCCGGGCCTGGCTGGCCGAGGTCAGACCGATCTTGACCAGGCCGAGCTCCGTCTTGTGGGCGAGCTGGGGGCCGGACGCCTTCATCACGACGGGATAGCCGACCAGTCCGGCCGCCCGTACGGCCGCGGCGGCGCTGGTCACCAGCTGTTCCCGGGGGACGCGGATGCCGTACGCGCGCAGGAGCTGCTTCGCCGCGTGCTCGCTGAGCTGCTCGCCCGGCCGCAGGAGGGCCCGCGCCTTGCGGGCGGAGGGGGACGGGGCGCGGGGCGCGTCCTCGAAGGGGGAGCGGTAGGAGGCGACGAAGCGGTGGTGGTCGAGATAGGCGCGGACGGCGGTGACGCAGTTGGCGAAGGTGCGGAAGGTGGCCACGCGCGAGGAGCCGAGGAGCGTGCCGCGATAGGCGTCCTCGGTGCCGACGGGGGAGCCCCAGACCACGCAGACGAGTTTGTCCGTCTCCTCGGCGGCCGCCACGAGGTCCCGTACGAGGATGTCGCTCAGGGGCGGGAAGGGGCCGGGGATCGGGCAGACGAGGACGCCGACGGAGGGGTCGGCGAGAACGGCTTCGATAATCTTGCGGCCGCGCCGGTCGCCGACCGGGTGGCCGCCGCTGTCGACGGGGTTCGCGACGGTCAGGTAGTCCGGTATCCACTGGTGGAGTTCGCGCTGTTTCGCGGCTGGAAGGGCGGGGAGGTCGAGACCGGCCGCGGCGGCCAGGTCCGCGAAATGGGCACCCGTGCCGCCGGAGATCGAATACACGGCGACGCCGGTGGCCACCGGCGGGCGGGCGCGGGCGAGCAGGGCCGAGGTGTCCTGGAGCTCGTCCAGGCCGTTGACGCGGATCACGCCGAACTGCCGCATGGCCGCGTCCACCACGTCGTCGGCGCCGGTCAGCTTGCCGGTGTGGGAGGCGGCGGTACGGGCGCCCGCGTCCGTGCGGCCGACCTTGACGGTGACCACGGGCACCTTGTGCCGGGCCGCCCGGTCCGCGGCCAGCAGGAAGGAGCGGCCGTCCTTGAAGCCCTCCACATACGCGGCGATGGCCCCGACCTCCGGCCGGGTGGCGAAGTACGAGATGAAGTCCGCGCACTCCAGGTCGGCCTCGTTGCCGGTCGGGGCCCAGTGCGAGAGCCGGATGCCCAGTTGCTGGAGGGAGAAGAGAGGACGGCCCTGGTGGCCTGACTGGGTGATCAGCGCGATGGCCGGGCCGTCGAGGTCGTCGCGGAACTCCTCGAAGGCGTTGAGGTTGGTGTTCGGGCCGAGGAGCCGGACGCCCGCCCGCCGGGCCGCGGCGGCGAGCCCGGCCTGGGCGGCCGCGCCCTCCGGGCCGGACTCGGCGAAGCCGGAGGCGAACGCGACGGCGAACGCCGCTTTGCGGTCCGCCGTGGCATCGGCGAGCTGCTCGATGACGGGAAGGGGGTCGGCCACGAGGAGGACGGCGAGATCGACGCGCTCGGGGAGTTCGGCGACGGAGCGGTGACAGGGGCGGCCGAAGACGTCGGCGCGGGTGGGGTGCACGGGGTGGAGGCGGGCGCCGACGCGCTCGGACCAGGCGACGAGCTGCCGGGTGATCCCGGTGTTGGGGCGGCCGTCGGTGTCCGAGGCGCCGACGACGGCCACGCTCTCGGGCCGGAAGAACCGGTCGAGGTCGGGCACGTCCGAGTGCAGCGGGCGGCCGCTGACGTCCAGGTCCTCGGCGGTGCTGCCGTGGACGGCGGGCCTCCGGCGTTCGCCGCAGGCCGCCACGCGGGCCGGGCGGGAGGTGGTGGTGAGGGTGCCGTGAGTCGATCCAAGCATCGTTCTCGTCCACTCCTGCTCAAGGGCCGACGGACTGACGTACGGCCAGGCTACCGATCTGACGTGACGTCAGGAAAGATGTGAGGGCACCGGGAAAGGCGGCAAATGATCTGTGATGCAAGGGGGTTGGCGCATTGGATATGCGGGCGCGCTTCGACATTCCGGAGACCGACGCCTTCACCCGTCCCTACTGGGAGGCCGCCGCACAGGGGAGGCTGCTGATACGCCGCTGCCGCGCCGGGGGATGCGGAAGGGCGCACCACTATCCACGGGAGATCTGCCCACGCTGCTGGAGCGAGGACGTCGTCTGGGAGGAGGCGAGCGGCCGCGCCACGCTCTACACCTGGTCCGTCGTCCATGTGAACGACCTTCCACCGTTCGACGGGCGACCGCCCTGCACGGCCGCCGTCGTGGACCTCGCGGAAGGGCCACGCATGACGACCGAGGTGGTCGACTGCCCCGAGAGCCTGCTGCGGATCGGCATGGACCTCCGGGTGACGTTCCGCGCGGTGGCCGAAACCCCACTGGAGGTACCGGTCTTCCGCCCCTGTTGAATGCCGCACATGACGGAATCGCATGCGTGGGACCCGGCCTGGATCGGTGAGTTCGACCTCCTGCTGCGCCCCTGGGAGGACAGCGACCTGGACGCCGTGCTGCGGGGGATGGCCGACCAGGAGTTCCGCCGCTGGAACGGCGGCACCGTGCCGGCCCCGGACGAGGAGGGCGCGCGGACCTTCCTGCGGCGCCGGGCGGCCGAACGCGAGCAGGGGGAGGGGGTGTCGTTCGCGGTGACGGCCCAGGCGGAGGGGCCCGATACGGTCGTGGGCAGCGTCGCCCTGTCCATGATCAGCCCGGTGCGGCGCAGCGCCCGGGTCAGCTACTGGATCCTGCCCGAGTACCGGGGCCGGGGCTATGCCTCCCGGGCCCTGGAGGCGCTCACGCGGTGGGCGTTCCACGACGAACTGCGCCTGCACCGGCTGGAACTGGGGCACGCCCTGGGGAACGGCGCCTCCTGCCGGGTCGCCGAGCACTGCGCGTACCTTCTCGAAGGCACCCTGCGGGGCGAGATGCCGGGCGGTGACGGCGAGATGTGGGACGTCCACCTGCACGCCCGGATCGCCACCGACCCGGAGCCCGATCTCATGGCCAGAGCAGCCCGGTGACCCACTGGCCGCCCTCGGCGCGGCGGTAGTCGAGGCGCACGTGGCGTCGCCGGGCGTCGCCCTGGAAGAACTCGACCTCGTCCGCCCGCAGGACGTACAGCGTCCAGGTGTCGACGGGGGCGTCGGGCTCCCGCAGGGCCCGCTCCCACGCCGCGTCGGAGGCGCGCTCCAGCTCCGCGAGGGAGGGCAGCGGTTCGCTCTGCCTGCCCACCAGTGCGGCCGCGAGGGCTCCGGGTGAGCGCTCGGCCAGGTCGGCCCGGCTCTCCGCGGGGCCGGCGGCCGTCACCGTGCCCCGCACCCGGACCTGGCGGCCGACCGCGGGCCAGTAGAAGCCCAGCGCGGCCTCCGGGCGGGCGGCCAGCTCCCGGCCCTTACGGCTCGTGCGGTGGGTGGCGAAGTGCCAGCCGTGCTCGTCCGCGTCGTGCAGCATGACGGTCCGCACCGACGGCCATCCGTTCGCGTCGGCCGTCGCCAGGGTCATGGTGTGCGGCTCCGGCGTTCCGGCCTCGGCGGCTTCGCGCAGCCACTGCTGGAAGAGGGGCAGCGGATCGACGGGCGCGGAGGCCGGGTCGAAGTGCGGCAGGGTCGTGTCCCACACCCGGAGCGAGCGCAGCAGGGCGCGGAAGGACTCCTGGCGGCTGCCGGCGGTTTCGTCGTCGAAAGTTTCGTCGCTGAAGATGCCGTCGCTGAAGATGCCGTCGTTCATGGTGTCGTCGTTCATGGTGCCCATCCAAGCGTCCGCGGAGCCCGGCCGGGCGTCCGTGTGCCGACGGCCCGGCCCGGACGTGCCACGGGTGTCAGTCGCGGGCCAGTATCAGCGTGCCCGACGAGCAGAACCAGCCGCCCGTGCCCGAGGCGACGGCGAGCCGGGGGAGCGAGCCGCCGCGCCTGCGTACCTGGCGGCCCTCCTCCGCCTCGCCCCTCAACTGGCGCACCGCCTCGACCAGGAGGAACAGGCCCCGCATGCCGGGGTGGCAGGCGGACAGCCCGCCGCCGTCGGTGTTGACCGGCAGCCCGCCGCCGATCGTCAGCCGGCCCTTCTCCACGAACGCGCCCCCTTCCCCCTTCGCGCAGAAGCCGAGGTCCTCCAGCGTCACCAGCGTCATATAGGTGAACGCGTCGTACAGCTCCGCCACGTCGATGTCCTGCGGGGTGACTCCCGCCTGCCGGAAGGCGATCCGCCCGGAGACCGCGGCCGGGGTCACCGTGAAGTCGTCCCACTCCGACAACGTCGCGTGGGAGACCGCGGTTCCGGCGCCCAGCACCCACACGGGTGGTTTGACCGTGGCGGGCACGTACTCCTCCGCCGCGAGGAGCACCGCGCAGCCGCCGTCGGACCGTATGCAGCACTGCAGCCTGGTGAACGGATCGGCGATCACCGGCCCGCCGAGCACGTCGTCGACCGTGATCGGGTCGCGGTACATGGCGTGCGGATTGCACGCCGCGTTGGCGCGGGTTTGAACGGCGACGTCGGCAAACTGTTCAAGCGTCGTGCCGTACTGGTGCATGTGACGCCGGGCCGCCATCGCGTACTTGGCGATGAGGGTGTGTCCGTACGGGGCCTCGAACTGCGCGGGGCCGCGGGTGCCGAAGGAGAGGGCGGCGGTGCGGCGGCCGGCCTTGAGGTCGGCGCGGGCGGTGGAGCCGTACACGAGGAGGACGGCGTTCGCGTGCCCCGCGGCGATGGCGCAGGCCGCGTGGGCGGCCATGACCTCCCAGGCCGCGCCCCCGACGCCGGTCGAGTCCACCCAGGTCGGCCGCAGCCCCAGATGGTCCGCGACCTCCACGGGGGCGAGCGTGCCCAGACCGGCGGAGGCGAGGCCGTCGATCACGGACCGGTCGAGGCCGGAGTCCGCGAGCGCGCGGCGTGCGGCCTGGGCGTGCAGGGCGTACGGGGTGGCATGGTCGACGCGGCCGCAGTCCGAGAGGGAGACACCGACGACGGCGACCTTGCGCGGGCGGTCCGGGCTCATGGATCTGACGGTACATCAGTTGAGGGCTGGGAAAGCCGGGTTGCTCCACCTAGCATGACGGACGTCAGGTTCGGGAGGAGTCCGGCATGGATGCCGCGTTGAGCGACGAACAGGACGAGATCCGGCGCACTCTGCGCGAGCTGCTGCTCAAGCGCTGCGGGCCGGAAGAGGTCAGGGCCGCGGTCCGTACGGCCGCCGGATACGACAAGGCGCTGTGGCGGCGGCTCGCGGAGCAACTGGGCCTGCCGGGGCTCGCGGTGGAGCGGCGCTACGGCGGCGCGGGCTGCGGGCCGGTGGAAGCGGCGCTGGCGGGCGAGGAGGCCGGCCGGGCGCTGCTGCCGTCCCCGCTGCTGGCCACGGCCGGGCTGGTGGCGCCGCTGATCGCCGCCTTCGGCACGGAGGCGCAACGCGCGGAACTGCTGCCGCCCCTGGCCGCGGGTGGGCTGACGGGGGCGCTCGTGCTGCCCGGCGGGCAGCCGTCGGCCGCGCTCGGGCTGACCGGTGCGAACGACGGGCCGTGGGCCGGTGGCGGCCGCGCGGGCGGCGTCCAGGCGCGCCCGGCCGCGGACGGCTCCGGCTGGCGGCTGTACGGGGAGGCGACGCGGGTCCTCGACGGGCACAGCGCGGCCCTGTTGCTCGTCGCGGCCCACAGGGGCGACTACGCGCACGGCGGGACCGCGCTGTTCGTCCTGCGGCCCGAGCGGGCGCGAGGGGTGACCCGTGTCCGGCTGACCGTCCTGGACGAGACGCGGCCGCAGGCCCGCGTCGAACTGCGCGATGCCGAGGCGGAGCTCCTCGGGGACGGTGGCGACGCTCCCGGCGCGCTCGCCCGGCTCGGCGGCACCGTGGCGGCGGTGCTGGCGGCGGAGGCGGTGGGAGCGGCGGACCGGGCGCTGGAGCGGACGGTCGCGTACGTCCGGTCCCGGGAACAGTTCGGCAGGCCGATCGGGTCCTTCCAGGCGGTCAAACACCGGCTGGCGGACCTCTACGTGGCGGTGCAGACGGCACGTTCGGCCGCGTACTACGCGGCATGGGCCGCCGGGGAACGGCCGGAAGGGGACGGCGCCGGGGCCGCGGTGGCCGGGGGGCTCGCCCTCGGGCAGGCGCTGGAGGCGCTGCGGACGGTCGCGGGAGAGGCCGTCCAACTGCACGGCGGCATCGGGGTGACCTGGGAGCACGACGTGCAGCTGTACTTCAAGCGGGCCGCTTCGGATGAATTGCTGTTCGGCCCGGTCCATCGGCTGAGGGCGCGCGCGGCGGACATCGCCGGCCTGTTTGTCGCCCGTGACGCACGGGAAGCGGTGGCCCTGTGACGACCGTTCTGGAACGCGTGGTGCAGAAGATGTCGTCCACCCGGACGTTCGCGCGTATCGGGCCGTACTTCCTGCCGGCGCTGGACCGCGCGGTGCACCGGCTGTCGGGCGGAAGGACGATGCTCAGCGCGCGTCTGCTGCCGAGTGTCGTCCTCACGTCGACCGGTGCGCGGAGCGGGCAGCCGCGGAGGACGCCGCTCGCCTGTATGCGGGAGGGCGATCCCGCGAGCGCCTGGGTGGTAGTCGGCAGCAACTTCGGCCGGCCCGGCCATCCGGCCTGGACGGCGAACCTGCTGGCGCACCCCGACGCGGAGATCAGTTGGAAGGGTCGGGACGTCCCCGTGCGGGCACGGCTGCTGCGCGGCACGGAGCGGGCTGCCGCATGGGCGGCGGTGGTGAAATTCTGGCCCCCGTACGCGCGGTACCAGGCGCGCGTGGAGCGTGAGATCCGGCTGTTCCGGCTGGAACCGCGGTGACGGCGCGGTCGGCGTCGGGTGGGTGATGTCACTGCGGCGGGCCGCTCCGGCCCGAGCCGGTGGCGGCCCGCCGCTGCGATGACAGGACGTGCGAGGCGCTGCCGCGCTACTTGGTCGGCTTCTTGCCGGTGATGCCCAGGTGCACGAGCAGCGCGAGGTTCGGCTTGAGCTCGGCCTGCTTGACGCCCCAGCTCTGGAAGCCCTTCTGGTGCGAGGCCACCGCGGCGAGCATCGCGACGAGGGAACCGGCGATCGCGGCCGCGTTGACGTCCTTGTCCGCCTTGCCCTTGGACTGGAGCTCCTTGACGGAGTCCGTGAGGGAGTTGGTGACCGCGTTGAGGATCTTCATGCGGATCTTGTAGAACCGCTTGTCCCCCTCGGCGGCCCCGAGGTCGACGACGCGCAGGATGGCGTCGTGCTTCCGCCAGAAGCCGAGGAAGCCGTCGACCAGTTCCTCGGCGGCCTGCCAGCCGGACTTGCCGACCCAGGAGCGCCCGGCGACGAGGTCGGTGAGGCTCGCGCCCTCCTTCGCCATCTCCTCGGCGATCTCGAGGACGGCGCCCTCGACGTCCGGGAAGTACTGGTAGAAGGTCGCGGGGGAGGTGCCTGCCTTGCGCGCGACGTCGATGACCTTCACGTCGCGGTACGGCGAGGAGCTGAGCATTTCACTGAGGCAGTCGAGCAGCTTCTGCCGCGTCGCCTGTCCGCGTCGGCCGGCCACGCGGCCGTCGACGGTGCGTACTTGTCCTGTCATGCCGTCAGCTTACCGAGGGGTGATCGGAGCGCGATTCGGCCGCATGCAAATGGGGGGAGGGGGCAAGGGTGGTGCGTAAGGCCAGCTCAGGCGGCATGTGGAGGTCTCCGCGAGAAGCGGAGCGGATTGGCCCGTACCGGTGAATCGTCTTATCGACAGGCTGTGGACGGGGCCGCTCGGGAGGGCTTTCCCACAGTTGTCCACAGGCCACGTGGAATCCGCGTT
This sequence comes from Streptomyces sp. NPDC002537, assembly GCF_053594975.1. NCBI lineage: Bacteria > Bacillati > Actinomycetota > Actinomycetes > Kitasatosporales > Streptomycetaceae > Streptomyces > Streptomyces sp. NPDC002537. Next base: position 17,040 of record NZ_JBSFWT010000023.1, on the reverse strand, counting down.
CCCCCGATAACGTGGCAGTGGGAACTCCTCCCGGGGCGGGCGACGAGCCCCGCGGAGGTAACGGAGAGTCATGGTTCGGGAGTGAGGGGCACGGCGCGCGGGGCGGGGCGCTCCGCGCGGGGCGGAGACACGGCGAAGCGCGACCCGGGTTCGCAACCGCGCCCGTCGCCAGGAAGAATCAGTATGCGTACCCCGGAGATAATTCGCGGTGAGACGCTGCACGGGGCTGAAACCCTTCAAGCCCCCACGGGGAGGTGGCAGGCCAGTGGTGGAGCAGCTTACCCAGCACGACCCGAGACGGATCGGCCCGTTCGAGGTGCTCGGCCGACTCGGTGCCGGTGGCATGGGGCTGGTCTATCTCGCCCGCTCGGCGTCCGGCCGGCGGGTCGCTATCAAAACGGTGCGCACGGAGCTCGCCGAGGACCAGCTCTTCCGTGTCCGCTTCACCCGTGAGGTGGAGGCGGCGCGGGCGGTCAGCGGCTTCTACACCGCCGCCGTCGTCGACGCCGATCCGCGCGCCGCCGTGCCCTGGCTGGCCACCGCCTATGTGCCCGCGCCCTCCCTCGAGGAGATCATCAACGAGTGCGGGCCCCTGCCCGCGCAGGCGGTCCGCTGGCTGGCCGCCGGTGTCGCCGAGGCGCTCCAGTCCATCCACGGCGCGGGCCTGGTCCACCGCGACCTCAAGCCGTCCAACGTCCTGGTGGTGGAGGACGGCCCCCGGGTCATCGACTTCGGCATCGCCTCCGGCGTCTCCAACACCCGGCTGACGATGACCAACGTCGCGGTCGGCACCCCCGCCTACATGTCCCCCGAGCAGGCGCGCGACTCCCGCAGCGTGACCGGGGCCAGCGACATCTTCTCGCTCGGCTCGACACTGGTCTTCGCCGCGACCGGGCACGCGCCCTTCCACGGGGCGAACCCGGTCGAGACGGTCTTCATGCTGCTGCGCGAGGGCCCGGACCTGAGCGGCCTGCCCGACGAACTGCGCCCCCTGATCGACTCCTGCATGCAGATGGCGGCGGAGCACCGCCCCACTCCGGCGGACCTCCAGGCGCAGCTCGCCCCGCACCTCTTCGCCTCCGGCGGGGACGACGACAGCGGCACGGCGTCGGCCTGGCTGCCGGACAACGCCGTCACCCTCATCGAGCAGCGCAGGGCGGGCCACCGGCCCGCCGCGCCGGGTGCGCGGAGCGGCGGCCGCAGCCGCCCCGGTGTGCCGCCCCGGCCGACGCAGCCGCCGACGCCGTCCCGCGCGCCCGTGCCCTCGTACGCTCCGCCGGGCACCGGTGCGCGCAGCGGCCCCGCCTGGGGCGAGGGGACCGGGCGGACCGGGACGGCCGCCCCCGACCCTCGCGGCGGCCTGAGCGGGCCGCCCGAGGCGCCCGCCGCGGTCGGCGCCGGCCGCGGCGGGCAGGGCAGGCACGCGGGCGCGCCCGCGCCCGACAGCTCCGTACGGCTCGCCGGGTCGCAGGTCCCCATCGGGCCCGGCCCGCGCGTCGCCGACGCGCGCGAGCCGCAGGCCGCCACGGGCGCCGGGGCGGCGACCGGCTGGGTCCGCCCGCCGGCCGGGGTGACCGGCGGCGCGCCCGCCGCCGTCCCCGCGCAGGCGCCCGCGCCCGCCCCGGACGCCGGCAACGCCCAGGGCGACCAGGGGCGTTGGCGGCCCTGGCGGTTCCGCATGTCCAATGACGTATGGGGCACCCCGACCGTCGCCGGCGACCTGCTGTACGTGACGTCCTTCGAGGTCCACGCCCTCGATGTGGCCAGCGGGCGGCGGCAGTTCAAGACCCGGGACGTGGCCTGGGCCATGGCCGTCGCGGACGGCCGCATCCACGCATCGGACGGGCCGACGCTCTACGCGCTGGACGCGGCCGACGGCGCCGAGCGCTGGCGCCTCGCCACGGACGGCTGGGTGTACTCGCTCCGTGCGGACCGGGGCACGATCGTCACCGGTACGCGCGGCGGCGGCGTCCAGGCGTGGGAGGCGGCCAACGGCGAACTGCTGTGGGAGACGGGCGGTCTCCAGACCGACTTCGAGACACCCGACTGCGGCCCGTTCGTGCAGGACGGCACGGTGTACGTGTGGGCCGAGGGGCGGCTGCGCGCCCTGGAGGCGCGCACGGGCGCCGAGCGCTGGTCGTACCCCGTGGGCGACGCGGCGTCGTGCGGCGGAGTGCCGGTGCGGCTGCTGGCCGCCCCGGACGGCGTGGTGTACGTCGCCGCGGGTACGCGCGTGCTGGCCATCGACGTGGCGCGCGGGGACGTGCGCTGGCGGTTCGAGGCACCGGCGGTCTTCCTCAGCCCGCCCGCCTTCGCGCCGGGCCCCTCGGTGGCGGGCGGCGGCGTCTACGCCGCCGACTACCTGGGCACGGTGTACGCCCTGGACGCGGCGACGGGCCGTGACCGCTGGCGGATCGCGACCGAGCCCCGGCAGTCGACGGAGCCGGTGCTGGTCGCGTCCGGAGCCGTCCACCTGGGCAGCGGCGGCGCGCTGTACACGCTGGACGCGGTCACCGGCACGCCGAGGTGGCGCTTCGCCGCGGGCGGCGACGTGGTGGGCGCGCCCGTGGTCGCCGACGGCCGGGTCCACTTCGGCTCCGCGGACCACTGCCTGTACACGGTCGACGCGGCGGGCGGCCAGTTGCGCTGGAAGCTGGCCACCGGCGGCGAGATCACCGGGTCGCCGGTGGCGATGGGCGGGGTGGTCTACGCCTGCAGCAAGGACCGGTGCGTCTACGCGCTGGACGCGGCGAAGGGGACGGGCCTGTCGCGGCGTTGAGCTCCCCGGTCGGGGGCGGCCGGGGGCGCGCGTTCAGCCCGCGTCGTGGGGCGGCCTGGGCCAGGGCGGCGGCTCGGGCGGCGTACCCGGGGGCGGGGCGTACGGAGGCGGCTCGACGGGCTCCTGCTCGTACGGCGGCCGCTCGTACGACGGCGGTTCATGCGGCGGTCGTTCATGCGGAGGCCGTTCGTACGGCGGCGGTGTTCCGGTGCCGTCGCGTGGGCGGCGTCCGCCGGGCGTGACCGCGGCCGCCAGGAGCAGGAGACAGCCCGCCGTGAAGGCCGTGACGCCGCCCGCGTTCAGGCCGTGGCCTTCGTCGCCGATGCTGAGGGAGCCCGCCACCTGCCCCTGGCGGACGGCCCACAGCACCGTGAAGCCGAGGACGAGCACGCCCGCCGCGGCCAGGAGGGGCCGCGAGCGCTTCAGCAGGCCCAGCAGCGCCACCAGCGCGGCGACGAGCATCGGCGCGAAGAGCGAGCCGAGCAGATCGGCGTGGCCCCCGGTGACGCCCACGCTCCGGAAGAGGTTCCTGACGCCGTAGTCCGTGCCGCGCCGCCCCGCGTACCAGGGCCGGAACGGGCTCCAGACGGCTGCCACGGCCCCGGCGAGTGCCAGGAGGGAGCCGAGCGCGTTGCGCAGGATCGCCATGTCCCGAACGCTACGGCGGCTCCTCCGGGCCCGCCATCCACGGCTCACCGCAGGCGGTACGTCCGGTCGCGGGCGGCGAAGAGTCCCTCCTGACGGCCGGGCGGCAGATTGCCGAGCGAGATCAGGTGGGGCGCGAGGGCGAGGGCCCGTTCGTACGCGGCCTCCTTGGCGGCCCACAGGGCCCGTACGGTTCCCTGCACGGCCTCGGTGGGGCAGGACGCGATGACGCGCGCGGCGCGCAGGGCCGCGGGGACGGCCCCGCCGGGCGGGGTCAGTTCGGAGACCAGACCGATGTCGTAGGCGCGCCGCGCGGAGAGGCGTTCGGCGGTGCCCATCAGGGCCGTGCGGGCGGCCTCGCCGAAGGGCATGCGCTGGGCCATGTGGAGCGTCTCGTACGCGCTGACCATGCCGTAGGCGACGTGCGGGTCGAAGAAGGTCGCGTTCTCGGCGGCGATCACGAACTCGGCCTCGCCGAGCAGGTAGAACGCCCCGCCGCAGGCGATGCCGCCGACCGCGGCGAGCACGGGCTTCCACAGGTCGGCGGCCTTGGGGCCGACCGTGCGGAGCGGGTCGTCGACGGAGTACGGCGAGGCGGGCTGGGGAACGGTCACGGAGCGGTCGATGCCGCTGCAGAAGGCCCGGTCGCCGGCGCCGGTGAGCACGACGGCCCGAACGGCGTCGTCGTCGCGGAAGCGACGCCACACGGAGGCCAGGGCGGCCGCGGTCGCCAGGTCGATCGCGTTGTGCCGGGCGGGCCGGTCGAGGGTGACGAGGGCGACCCCGTCGTCCCCCACCTCCGTGCGGACGGGCGGCGGGCCGTCGGCGGTCATGGGCGCTCCAGCAGCCAGCGGGGCACGGTCACGCCCTCGGTGAGCTCCGCGAAGGCGACGTGCACGGGCGCGCCGATGTACAGCAGCGCGGGGTCCACGGAGTCGGGCGGGGCGTCGGGCGCGGCGACGACGTTGCCGACGAGGCGGATGGCCGGGGCCTCGGCGAGTTCCACGACGACGACGTTGTACGGGGCGTGTTCGGCGTAGGCGGGCAGGAGGGGCGGGTGGGGCAGGACGTACGACCAGATGCGGCCGTGGCCGCTCATCGCCCGCCACTCGTCGGCGAAGGACTGGCAGGCGGGACAGCAGGGCCGGGGCGGGAAGCGCAGCCGGTGGCAGTCGGCGCACTCCTGTACGCGCAGCTCACCGCGGGCGGCGAAGTCCCAGAAGGGGGCGCCGTCCGCGTCCGGCCAGGGCACGAGGAGCCCGTTGTCAGTGGTGCCCTTCATGATGGAGGACATGGATACTCAACTCCTCAGCAGCAGCGCGGAGGTGGGGACGCCCTCGCCCGCCGTGACCAGACATGTCCTGGCGCCGGGCACCTGCGCGGTGGAGCTGCCGCGGAGCTGCCGGACGCCTTCGTTGATGAGGTTGAAGCCGTGGACGTAGGCCTCGCCGAGCCCGCCGCCGGCCGTGTTGAGCGGGAGCCTGCCGCCGAGTTCGAGGGCGCCGTCCTCGGTGAAGGCCGCCCCCTCGCCGCGCCCGCAGAAGCCGTAGCCTTCGAGCGAGAGCGGGATGAGCGGGGTGAACGCGTCGTAGATCTGGGCGACTTGGACGTCGGTGGGGCCGAAGTCGGCCGTCTTCCACAGATGTCGCGCGGCGGTCCAGGAGGGGCCGGTCAGCGGGTCGTCGTTCCAGTAGTTGACCATGCCGTGGTGCTGGGCGGGCAGCCCCTGCGCGACGGAGTGGACGTAGACCGGGGCGTGGCGGCAGTCGAGGGCCCGGTCGGCGGAGACGATCACGCAGGCGAGCGCGCCGTCGGTCTCCAGGCAGTTGTCGAAGAGGCAGAGCGGCTCGCTGATCCAGCGCGACGTCATGTACGCCTCGCGGGTCAGGGGGCGGTCGCGCATCATCGCGGCCGGGTTCTGGCGGGCGCGGTTGCGGCACGCGAGGGCGACGTTGAAGAAGTGGTCGCGCGTGGCGCCGTACTCGTGCATGTAGCGGCGGGCGAGCATGGCGATCTCGTCGACCGGGCGCAGCAGACCGTAGGGGCGGGTCCACTGGGCGGGCGTGGGGAGTTGGGCCGTGGTGTTCTGCCAGGGGCGCGGGCCGGAGCCGCGTTTGCGGGAGCGCCAGGCCACTCCGACGGTCGCCTGTCCGGTGGCGATCGCGGCGGCGAGGTGGGCGACGGTCGCGCAGGAGCCGCCACCGCCGTATCCGGCCTTGGCGAAGAAGGTCGCGTCGCCCGCGCCGATGGCCTTGGCGACCTCGACCTCGTCGGTCTCCTCCATGGTGTACGAGGCGAAGGCGTCGACCTGGGAAGGGGGGATGCCGGCGTCGTCGAGCGCCGCCAGGACCGCCTGGCAGGCCAAGGCCTTTTCGGATGAGGGAAGTCGGCGCGCGAAGGGGGTCTGTCCTATGCCGGCGATCGCGGTGGTGTCCTTGAGCGTTGCGGTCATCGCCACCTCCGTGCTCCGGGCACTGTCGCTGCTGACAGCGCGGAAGGCTATCGCTAATCTGACGCATAGTCAGCCAGTGGGGGAGGGTGCGCGATGCGCGGGGATCTGGAATTCATGTCCGTACCCCGGCTGGTCCGCACGGCCGCGGCGCGGTACGGGGGCCGTGAGGCCGTGGTCGACGGCCGGACCCGGATCAGCTACGGGCAGCTCGCCGCGCGTGTCGAGCGGGCCGCCGCGGGGTGTCTGGCGATGGGGGTGCAGGCGGGTGACCGGGTGGCCGTCTGGGCACCGAATACCGTCGACTGGATCGTCGCGGCGCTGGGCGCGGTCTCGGCGGGTGCGGTCCTCGTCCCCCTCAACACGCGGCTGAAGGGCGCCGAAGCGGTCCAGGTGCTGAAGCGCACGCGGGCCGAACTGCTCTTCGTCACCGGCACGTTCCTGGGCACGTCCTACGTCGCCGCGCTGCGCGGGGCGGCGGGGCGGCGCGCCGGGGCACGGGACCGGGTGGCCGGGCCGCCGCTGGCCGGGCTGCCCTGCCTGCGGGAGGTCGTGGTCCTGGCGGAGGACGCGCCCGCGGAGTTCCGTACGTGGCGGGAGTTCCTGGCCGCAGGGGAGGCGGTGCCCGCCTGGGCGGTACGGGCGCGGGCCAACGCGACGGCGCCCGACGCGCCCTCCGACATCGTCTTCACCTCCGGCACCACGGGTGAGCCGAAGGGCGTGGTCACCAGCCACGCCCAGAGCCTGCGCGCCTTCGGGGCCTGGTGCGACCTCGCGGGCCTCAGGGAGGGGGACCGGTATCTGATCGTCAACCCGTTCTCGCACACCTTCGGCTACAAGGCGGGGGTGCTCGCCTGTCTGATGCGGGGCGCGACGATGGTTCCGCAGTCCGCCTTCGCCGTGGAGACGGTGGCGGCGCAGATCGCGGCGGAACGCATATCCGTGCTGCCGGGGCCGCCCACGCTCTTCCAGTCGCTGCTCGACCATCCGGCGCGCTGGACGTACGACTTCTCGTCCCTGCGGCTGGCGGTGACGGGCGCGGCGCCGGTGGAGCGGCGGCTGATCGGCCGGCTGCGCGGGGAGCTGGGCATAACGACCGTGCTGACCGCCTACGGGCTGAGCGAGGCGACGGGCATGGTCACGATGTGCCGGCGCGGCGACGCGGACGAGGTGGTCGCCGCCACGTCGGGCCGCGCCGTCCCGGACACCGAGGTCAAGGTGGTCGGCGCGGACGGCAAGGCGCTGCCGCCCGGCGAGCCGGGGGAGATCCTGGTGCGCGGCTACCAGGTGATGTCGGGCTACTTCGAGGACCCGGAGGCCACGGCCGCGGCCGTCGACGCGGACGGGTGGCTGCACAGCGGCGACATCGGCGTGCTCGACGACGAGGGCAACCTCCGGGTCACCGACCGGATCACGGACATGTACGTGGCCGGCGGCTTCAACGTCTACCCGGCGGAGGTGGAGCAGGTGCTGGCCCGGCACCCGGGGGTGCTCGAGGCTGCCGTGATCGGTGTGCCGGATGGCCGGCTGGGGGAGGCGGGCAAGGCGTTCGTCGTGCGACGGCGGGGTGCGGGGGCGCCTTCGGCCGACGAGCTGATCCGGTGGGCGCGGCGGGAGATGGCTCATTACAAGGTGCCGCGGGTGGTGGAGTTCGTGGGGGAGTTGCCGCGGAACGCGGCGGGGAAGGTGGTGAAGGGGGAGCTGCGGCGGTGAGGGTGCGCTTCCGGGTGCGGCACCGTTCCCGCCTGCGGCGGAGAGCGCCCTTCGGGCGCGTCCTCAAACTCCCCCAGCTACCGCTGGGAGGTGCCCCCAGGACGGGCTGAGTTGTTGCCCCGGCGGGCCGAAAATGTCGCCCAGGTGAGCTGAGTTGTTGCCCGGACAGGCCGGGTTCGTGCACCCACGCGAAAGGCGCGGCCCGGTGCACGGTTGGCTTGGTGTGGGTGCGGGCCGCGCCTTTCTCAGGGGCGGGTTCAGGGTCTAGCGGTGCTCGCCCGTGGTGTGGTCATCGGCCCCGAGGGTGCTGTGGTCGTCCGCCCCGCCCGTCGTGTGGTCGTCCGTGCCGCCGGTGGTGTGGTCGTCGTGCGGGCTCACGTCGCCCTTGAGCTGTATGGAGACCGGGGCGGAAATCCCCGCGTGCTCGTCGGCGGTGGCGGGCACCGCGGTGGCTATGGCCGCGGCCGCGGCGAACGCGGCGATGGCGACGGACTTCTTGACGCGCGTAGTGGTGCTTGGCATTTCAACTCCTCTGGATCGGGGGCGGTGTTGCAGGTGCGATGTACTCGGCGGCGAACGCGGCGGGTGGCGAGGACGGCGTCCGCGCTCCGGTCGTCGCGTCCGGGGCCTGCGGTCCTGACGATCGCTGACGTCGCTGAGATATGACCGCAGGGGCCGGCGTCGACGGCTCCCCCTCCGCGCTGCCGACGCCGGCCCCTGTCAGTCCCCCGTTGGTCTGTCCCCCCGTTGGGACGTCCCTGTTCAGTTGTCGTTCAGTTGTCGTGATTCAGTTGTCGTGCCGGACTTCCCGGACTTCCCCCGTCGAACGCGCGCCGTCGGGCTCCCCCGTGGGACTCCCCTGGCGGAGAGTCCCCTGGCCCTGGGGCGCGTTTGCGCTGTTCCTCGTGAACGGTCCCCCGATGAACGTTTCTTCTGGGATCTGTCCCCCGTTTCCCCCGTTGGATCGACCCCTTGAAGCGTTCCCGTTCGCGATTCCCCCCGTTGTTCCCCCGTTGAGCTTTCCCCCCGTTTTCCATCCCCCGTGTTTCCCCCGTATTCCCCCCGTGATTTCCCCCGTGTGTGGCCCCCTCCGTTCTTCCCCCCGTTTGGTGTTTCCCCCGTCGGTCCGGCCCTTGTCCGTTCGTCCGTCCCCCTCGGACGTCCCCCGTTCCCCCGTCGGACATCCCCCGTAGGGCCTTTCCCTGGTTCCCCCGTAGTTCCCCCGTGATTCCCCCGTGTCGTCCAGGGTTCGTCCGGGTCGGGCGTGGCCGCCCAGGACGAATCCGGTCGGATCAGCTCTGCTTGAGGGGGTTCCCGGTCACGTGGTCGTCGTCCATGACGAGCGGCTCACCGATGGTGGCGTGGTCGTCCGGCGGCGGAGCGAATTCCGGAGAGAGATCCGGGGCGGCGAGGGTACCGCCGCCACCCCCTGTCACGTGATCGTCCTGCGGTGTGGCCACGACTGGCTTGAGCTTGCGCTCATCGCTCATGTCGATCAACTCCGATGATGGATGCGAGTCTTTTGGTGAAGGGGAGGTGATCCTCGGGGACCGCGAACCCGCCCGGCGACTCCCCCGAGGATCGCCGGACGGGTGTGAGGGCTGATCAGGTGCTGACCATCCCTAGGTGAGGTTTCACCTACGACCCGCCTGCCCCCCGACGCGACGGATCGACATGAGTAAGAGTGCCCCGGGGCGATAAACGATCGATGAACGGGCACGTGACAGCGTTGCTGCGGGGTTGCTCCGGTGTCTTTCGCGGGTCCTCTGCCGGAGTGGGAGAGACCTCGCAGACCCCTCGACCGCACCCCTCGACCGCGGGTCCGTCTGGGGTTCTTCCCCAATCCCGCCCCTTCCCGAAACCGGGGCTCCGCCCCGGATCCCGAAAGAGTGTCCCCGGGACGGGCGGGGTCGCCCGTCCCGCCCCTACGCCGCTGCCACCACCCCTGACAGCAGACTCCGTACGTCCGCCGCCTCCGAGGCGCCGAGCTGTTCGTAGATGCCGAGGGCCTCGGCCCAGCAGGCGCGGGCGCGGCCGGGCTGGCCGAGGGCGTCGAGGGAGCGGCCGAGGAGGGTGAGGATGTTGCCGCGGCGCCATGCCCCGCCGATGTTGCGGAGTTTGAGCGCCTGCTCCGCGTGGTGGGCGGCCGCGGCCGGGCGGCCCGCGCAGAGGTGGACGTCCGCCATCCGGTAGTGCGTCATGCCCTCCCACAGCCGCTGCCGGTTGTCGCGGAAGATCGGCAGTGCCTCGCTGAGCCTGCCGAGCGCCTCCTCGTACCGTGCGGCGTGGGTGAGGGCGACGCCCAGCGCGTAGAGGCCGTTGGCGACCCGCCAGGAGGCGCCGATCTCGTAGTAGCGCGCGAGCGCCTGCTCCGCGAGCTGTACGCCCTGGGCGGTGCGGCCGGTGTCCAGCAGGACGCGCGAGAGGTTGCTGAGCGCGCTCGCCTCGCCCGGACGGTTGCCGTCGGCCCGGAACGCGTCCAGGGCCTGCTCCAGGTACAGCTCCGCGTCGTCGTAGCGGTGCTGGTAGATGGCGATGATGCCGCGGATGTTCGCGGCGTGGCAGGCGGGAATGGCGTCCCCGCAGGCCTTCCCGAGCAGGATCGCCAGCCGGGCGTGCTCGTCGGCCGGGGTGAACCGGCCCGCGATGCGGTCCACATGGGACAGCACCGTCCGGGCGCGCCCCTCCGCCAGTTCGTCCCCGGCCCGCTGTGCGGCGGTCAGCAGGGCGGTGGCGGCCTGCTCGTACTGGCGGGAGTCCGCGCCGGACTCGGCGAGGTCCTTGGCCGTCAGCAGCAGGTCGACAGCGCGCCGCAGGGTGTCGCCGGTGGCGCACGCCTGCTGGCGTACGCAGGCGAGCAGGCAGCCGGCCTCGGCGAACAGCCAGTCGCTGGCCGCCTGTCCGTCGGTGAAGGACAGGCCCGGGTGCGTGGTGGGGGCCAGGTGGGTGAGGAGCTTGTCGCAGGGGCGTTCCACGGCATAGGCGTCGGCGGCGCTGGCCAGGTAGAAGTCGAGGAGCCGGGACAGGGCGGCGTCGCGTTCGGCGGGCGGCTGTTCGTCGCGCTCGGCGCACGCACGCGCGTAGAGGCGGACGAGGTCGTGGAAGCGGTAGCGGCCCGGGGCGGCGGATTCGAGGAGCGAGGTGTCGACGAGCGACTCCAGGAGTTCCTCGGTGGCGTCGGGGTCCAGGTCGAGGACGGCGGAGGCGGCGGCCAGGGAGATGTCGGGGCCGTCGGCGAGGCCGAGCAGCCGGAACGCGCGGGCCTGCGCGGGCTCCAGCTGGCCGTAGCCGAGTTCGAAGGTGGCCTTGACGGCGAGGTCGCCGGCGCGGAGCTCGTCCAGGCGGCGGCGCTCGTCGGCGAGCTTGCGGGCCAGGACGGAGACCGTCCAGGTGCGGCGGGCGGCCAGCCGGGAGGCGGCGATGCGGATGGCCAGCGGCAGGAAGCCGCAGGCGGCGACGACGTCCATCGCGGCGTCCCGCTCCGCGTTGACCCGCTCGTGCCCGACGATGCGGGTGAAGAGGACCAGGGCCTCGTCCGGGCTCATCACGTCGAGGTCGACGAGGTGGGCGCCCGCGAGGTCCACCATGCGCGAGCGGCTGGTCACCAGCGCCGCGCAGCCCTCCGTGCCCGGCAGCAGCGGACGGATCTGCGCGGCGTCGCGCGCGTTGTCCAGCAGCGCCAGGACGCGGCGGCCGTCCAGCGTGGAGCGGAAGAGCGCTGCCCGCTCGTCGAGGCCGTCGGGGATCGCGGCGTCCGGGGTGCCCAGGGCCCGCAGGAACGACCCGAGGACGGCCTCCGGCTCGGCGGGCACCGGCCCCGCCCCCTGGAGGTCCACATACAGCTGCCCGTCCGGGAAGTGGTGCCGGGCCGCGTGCGCGACGTGCACGGCGAGCGTCGTCTTGCCCACGCCGCCGATGCCCGCGACCGCGGAGACCGCCATCACCCGGCCCTCGGCGGTGGCCAGTTGGTCGCTCAGCTCGTCCACGAAAGCCGTGCGGCCGGTGAAGTCCGACACCGTCGCCGGGAGCTGCGCGGGCCGGATGAACGTCGGGCCCGCCTGCGGGCGGTCGTCCGGCGCGATGTGCAGCGTGAGGTCCGCGTCGGCCTGGAGGATGCGCTGCTGGAGCTCGGCGAGCTCCGGGCAGGGGTCGACGCCGAGTTCGTCGGCGAGGAGCTTGCGGGTGTCGGCGTAGACGGCGAGGGCCTCCGCCTGCCGCCCGCTGCGGTAGAGCGCGAGCATCAGCAGCTCCCGCAGGCGCTCGCGCAGCGGGTGGGCGGCGGTCAGCGCGGTGAGCTCGGAGACGGCCTCGGCGTGCGCGCCGACCTCCAGGTCGAGGTCGAGCCGGGCCTCGATGAGGGTGAGCCGCCACTCCTCCAGCCGGGCGCGCTGGGTCTCCGCGTACGGGCCGGGCAGGCCGGCCAGCGGCTCGCCGTCCCAGACGCCCAGCGCCTCGTTGATGAGCTCGCGGGCGCGCGCCCGGTCGCCCGAGGCGCGCGCCTTCTCGGCCTCGGTGGCGAGGTGTTCGGCCTTGTCGATGTCGAGGCAGCCGAGCCCCACCCGGATCGCGTAGCCGCCGGACTCGCTGACCAGGGCGTCGGCGTCGGGGCCGAACGCCTTGCGGAGCCGGGAGGCGTACGTGCGGAGCGCGGCGAGAGCGGCGTGCGGGGGCTCGTCGCCCCACAGCGCGTCCACCAGCTCGGGCGCGGTGGCGGTGCGGCCGCCGCGCAGCAGCAGGGCGGCGAGGAGCGCCCGCTGCTGGGGCGAACCGGTGTGCAGCAGCTCCCTGCCGCGCCGGGCCCGCACGGGCCCGAGCACGGTGAAGCGCAGTTGGTGCCCGTGCCCTGTGTCGCCGGCCATTGTGACCCCCTGCCTGTCCTGCTCGGTCCCACCGGCCAGTCTGCCTTGTCCGCGGCCCCTGCGTCAGCAGTGGTCCAGCCTCTCCACAAGCCCTGCAAGAGCCGGGCCCCACTCGGTACTGACGGATCGTCAGTCAGTCGCTAACGTGTCGGCCATGGAGAGTTTCCCCAGGATCATCTCCGTCGACGACCATACGGTCGAGCCGCCGCACGTCTGGCGGGACCGGCTCCCGGCCAGGTTCCACGACGTCGGACCACGTGTCGTGCGCGCGCCGGTCAGGGAAATGACCTTCGTGGGCGGACGGTTCGCCCCCGTCATGGGGGACCCGGGGGAGTCCGGTCCGGTGGCGGACTGGTGGGTCTATGAGGATTTGCACCGTCCGCTCACCCGGCTGGATACCGCCGTCGGATACTCCAGGGATGACGTCAAGCTGGAGGGAATCACCTACGAACAAATGCGACCGGGGTCCTACAGTGTCCCGGAACGTTTGGCCGATATGGATCGCAACCATGTCCAGTCCGCGCTGTGTTTCCCCACGTTCCCCCGGTTCTGCGGGCAGACCTTCACCGAGGCGAAGGACCGTGAGCTCGCCCTGCTGGGCGTCCGCGCCTACAACGACTGGACGGTCGAGGAGTGGTGCGGCCCGGACGCGCACGGGCGCCTGATACCGCTCGCCATCGTCCCCCTCTGGGACGCCGGGCTCGCCGCCGACGAGGTGCGCCGCAACGCCGCGCGGGGCGTCCGCGCCGTCTGCTTCTCGGAGATTCCCCCGTACCTGGGCCTGCCGTCCGTCCACACCGACGCCTGGGACCCGTTCCTGCGCGCCTGTGCCGAGACCGGCACCGTCATCGCCATGCACATCGGCTCCTCCTCCCGCATGCCGTCCACCTCCGAGGACGCGCCGCCCGCGGTGAGCTCCGCCCTCACCTTCGCCAACTGCTGCTTCTCCCTGGCCGACTGGCTGCTCTCCGGCGTCTTCGACCGCTTCCCCGGACTGCGCATCATGTACGCGGAGGGACAGATCGGCTGGATCCCGTACATCCTGGAACGTGCCGACACCATCTGGACCGGGAACCGCGGCTGGGGCGGCATCGCGGACAAGGTCCTCCGCCCGCCCTCCGAGCTCTTCGCCGACCACGTCCACGGCTGCTTCTTCGACGACGCCTTCGGCCTCCGCAACCTCGACGCCATCGGCGCCGCCAACGTCCTCTACGAGACGGACTACCCCCACTCCGACTCCACCTGGCCCCGCTCCCGCGAGGTCGCGGAGGAGCAGATGGGGCACCTGCCGCCGGACGTGGTGGAACGCATCGTCCGGGGCAACGCCATCGAGCTTCTCGGGCTGACGGAGGAGGGGCTGTGGGCGGGGGCGGCCTAGGCGCCGACGGGCTGCGCGTGCTGCCCGAGGGGTGGCTCTCGTACGGCATGCAGGTGCCCGTCACCTCCCTGAGCACCCTGTACGCCGAGCCCTGGGAGGTCGAGGCCGGGCCCGGGGAGCTGCGGGAGGTGGCCCGCGCCGCCGACCGGCTCGGGTTCGCCTATCTGGGGACGTGCGACCACGTGGCGGTGCCCGTGCGGCTCGCGGCCGCGATGGGCACCGTGTGGTACGACCCGGTGGCCACGCTGGCGTACCTCGCGGCCGTCACCGAGCGGACGCTGCTGCTCAGCCATGTGTCCGTCGCGGCGCTGCGGCACCCGCTGGTGCTGGCGAAGCAGTACGCCACCGTCGACCGGCTCTCGGGCGGACGCCTGGTGCTCGGGGTGGGGGCCGGGCATGTGCGGGAGGAATTCCAGGCGCTGGGAGTGGACTTCGGGCGGCGCGGGGCGATCCTCGACGAGACCGTCGACGCACTGAAAACGGCCCTGGGGCCCGAGGAGTTCCCCGAGTTCCGCGGCGCGCGCTTCGCCTTCCGCGGCCTGGGGCAGGGACCCCGCCCCGTCCGCACGCCGCGGCCGCCCGTCTGGGTGGGCGGCTCCTCGCCCGCCGCGCTGCGCCGGGCGGCCCTCCGGGGCGACGGCTGGCTGTCGCAGGGCGACCCCCGCGAGCGGCTGCCCGCCCGGATCGCCGCGCTGCGGCGGCTGCGCGAGGAGGCCGGACAGGACGGGCCGTTCGCCGTCGGGGCGATCTCCGAGGCGCTCCACATCGGCGCGCCCGGCTGGGACGTCGGCCCGCTCACGCTGTGCGGGAAACCGGGGACGGTCGCGGAATCCCTGCGGGTGTACGGCGCGATGGGCGTGGACCAGATCCAGGTCCGGTTCCGCAGCAGGGGACTGGCCGAACTGCTCGACCAGATGGAGCTGTTCGCGGGCGAAGTGGCGCCGCTGCTGAACGACTGAACGACTGGCGAGAAGGGGGCCGCACACCCATGGGAAAGCTGACCGACCGCGTCGTCCTGATCACCGGAGCCGCCCGCGGGCAGGGCGAGCGGGAAGCCCGTCTCTTCGCCGCCGAAGGGGCGAAGGTCGTCCTCGCCGACGTGCTCGACGGCGAGGGGCGGACGGTCGCCGAGGAGATCGGCCCCGGATCGGCCGTGTACGCGCACCTGGACGTCGGCGAGGAGGGCGACTGGACCGCGGCCGTCGCCACCGCGAAGGACGCGTTCGGAAAGCTCGACGGGCTCGTCAACAACGCCGGGATCGTCCGCTTCAACGAGCTGGTGAACACCTCACGCGACGAGTTCATGGAGGTCGTGCGCGTCAACCAGCTCGGGACGTTCCTCGGGATGCGCGCCGCCGTGCCCGAGCTGGCGGCGGCGGGCGGCGGGACGGTCGTCAACACCGCCTCGTACGCCGCGCTGGCCGGGATGCCGTTCATCGCCGCGTACGCCGGGACGAAGGGCGCGGTCCTCGCCATGACCCGCGTGGCCGCCCTGGAGCTCGCCGGCAAAGGCATACGGGTCAACGCGCTGTGCCCCGGCGCGGTCGACACGGCGATGACGGACCCGGTCCGGCTCGACCCCACGGCGGACCCGGAACGGGCCGCGGCCGAAGCCGCCGAACTGTACCGGAGAACGGTGCCGCTCCGGCGGATCGGACGGCCGGGGGAAGTGGCCCGCATGGCGCTGTTCCTGACGAGCGACGACTCGTCCTATGTGACGGGCCAGCCGTTCGTCGTGGACGGCGGGCTGCTCGCGGGCACGTCGCTGTTCTCCTGAGCGTTCTGCCGGGTGTTCTCCTTGGTGTCCTCCTCGGCGTTCTCCTGGGCGGGTGGTTGACGGTCCGTGCCGCCGATGCCAGAGTCGGTTCATCTGACGGATCGTCAGGAACCGTCGGGACTCCTGGGACGGTGAATCGCCATGGAATTCGGGATATTTGTGCAGGGTTACGTTCCGGCGAGCAGGTCGCGGACCGACCCCGAGGCGGAGCACCACGCGCTGCTGGAGGAGGCGGAATACGTCATCGAGGCGGACCGGGCGGGCTTCAAATACGCCTGGGCCTCCGAACACCACTTCCTGGACGAGTACTCCCACCTCTCCGCCAACGACGTCTTCCTCGGCTATCTCGCGCACGCCACCGAGCGCATCCACCTCGGCTCCGGGATCTTCAATCCGCTGCCACAGGTGAACCACCCCGCCAAGGTCGCCGAGAAGGCCGCGATGCTCGACCATCTCACCTGCGGGCGCTTCGAGTTCGGCACCGGACGGGGCGCCGGAAGCCATGAGATCCTCGGATTCCTCCCGGGTGTGACCGACATGAACCTCACCAAGGAGATCTGGGAGGAGACGATCGCCGAATTCCCCCGGATGTGGCTCCACGAGGAGTACCCGGGATTCCAGGGGAAGCACTGGTCCCTCCCGCCGCGCAAGGTCCTCCCCAAGCCGTACGGGAAGGCCCACCCGGCCATGTGGTACGCGGCCGGCTCGCCCTCCTCCTACGCGATGGCCGCCCGCAAGGGGCTCGGTGTGCTCGGCTTCAGCGTGCAGAAGGTCTCCGACATGGAATGGGTCGTCGACTCCTACAAGACGGCCGTCAAGGACGCCGAGCCCGTCGGCGCCTTCGTCAACGACAACGTCATGGTGACCTCCACCGCGATCTGCGCGGAGACCCATGCCGAGGCCGTCCGGACCGCGGCCGCGGGCGGACTGCACTACCTCCAGTCGCTGCTCTTCCGCTACCACGACACGTTTCCTCGTCCCGAGGGGATCCCGCGGTGGCCCGAGCTGCTGCCGGAATACACCGAGGAGATCATCGAACTCCTCATCGCCGAGGAACTGATGATCTGCGGCGACCCCGACGAGGTGCTCCGCCAGTGCAAGCGGTGGGAGCAGGCGGGGGCCGACCAGCTCGCGTTCGGGCTGCCGGTGGGGGTGCCGCGGGAGGACACGGTGCGGACGATCCGGCTGATCGGGGAGCACGTCGTTCCGAAGATCGATACCGATCCCGTCCACCGAACGGTGCGCCTCCGGCGGGGGTGAGCCGTTGTCGGGTGCGGCGTCGTTGCCGGGTGCGGGCCGGTTGGCCGCCTGCGGCGGGGGCGGCCTGCGGCCGCGTCCTCAATCGCCGGACGGGCTGAATTTTGGCTCGGCGCCGTCCTCAAGCGCGGGGCCGTGCCGCTCCGGGGTGGTGCGGGACTGCTTCGCTTTACGTCCCGCACC
>NZ_JBSFWT010000022.1:0-102240 GCF_053594975.1 Streptomyces sp. NPDC002537 | reverse complement strand
GTATCGACGGCGGCGTGGCGGGCGAGCACGTCTGCGGCTGATTCTTGACGGACACCGGCTAGTCGAAGTGTTTAGCAGCAACACGTCCACGGCGGGGGGGGCCGTTTCTTCCGCCCCCCCCGGCGTTCTTCGCACCCGCCGCGGCTACGCGGCCCGCGCCGCCGCGCGGGGGTGCAGCGCCGCGTACTCCAGCGGCGCGGACGGGTCGATCGACACGTCCAGCGGCGCGGGCTCGGCCCCGGCCCGTACCAGCAGATCGCCCACCGCCGCGATCATCGCGCCGTTGTCCGTGCACAGCCGCAGCGGCGGCACCCGCAGCTCGATGCCCTCGGCGGCGCACCGCTGCTCCGCCAGGGAGCGCACGCGCGAGTTCGCGGCAACCCCGCCGACCACCACGAGCGTGCCCACGCCGTGTTCCCGGCAGGCGGCGACGGCCTTGCGGGTCAGCACGTCGGCCACCGCCTCCTGGAGGGAGGCCGCGCCGTCCGCGACGGGCAGCGGCAGGCCCGCCTGCCGGTGCTGTTCCGCCCAGCGGGCGGCGGCCGTCTTCAGGCCGGAGAACGAGAAGGCGTAGCGGTCGTCCCGGGGCCCGGTGAGCGGGCGGGGGAACGCCACCGCGCGCGGGTCGCCCTCGCGCGCCGCCCGGTCCACGGCGGGCCCGCCGGGATACGGCAAGCCGAAGACCCGGGCCACCTTGTCGAAGCACTCGCCCGCGGCGTCGTCGAGCGTGTCGCCGAGGTGCGTGATCGGGTCCCGCGCCAGGTCCCGTACGAGCAGCAGCGACGTATGGCCGCCGGAGACGATCAGCACCATGCAGGGGTTCGGCAGCGGCCCGTGCTCCAGGGTGTCGGCCGCGACGTGCCCGGCGAGGTGGTGCACTCCGTAGAGCGGGACGCCCAGCGAGTACGCGAAGCCCTTCGCGGCCGCGACACCCACCTGGAGGGCGCCGGACAGCCCCGGGCCCGTGGTCACGGCGACCGCATCGATGTCGCGCATCGACAGCCCCGCGTCGGCGAGCGCGGCGTGCACCACGGGCGCCGCCGCGTGCACGTGCGCGCGGGCCGCGATCTCCGGCACGACGCCGCCGAAGCGCGCGTGCTCGTCCATGCTGGAGGCCACCGCGTGACCCAGCAGCCTGCCGTCCCGGACGAGACCGGCGCCGGTCTCGTCGCAGGACGACTCGATCCCCAGCACCACCGGTGAACGCACCACGTCGCGCCTCCTGCCCTCGATAAGTAAATGCACATCTTATGCAACAAGGTGAGGTGCGGATCCCGGCTGTTCCGCCGTCACCCCAGGTCAGTAGAGTTCCGATGCCCCCGACCGCCGCAGATCCCGAGGTACGCCCCCGTGAGCCACACCCCCGTGACCGTCGTCGGCATCGGTGCCGACGGCTGGCCCGGCCTCGCCCCGACCGCGCGGGAGGAGCTGCGCCGGGCCGAGGTCCTGATCGGCGGCCCCCGCCAGCTCGGCCTGCTGCCCCCGGAGTGCGCGGGGGAACGCGTCCGCTGGCCCTCGCCGCTGCGCCCCGCCGTTCCGGGGCTGCTGGCGGAGCACGCCGGGCGGCGCGTGTGCGTCCTCGCCAGCGGCGACCCCATGTTCTTCGGCATCGGCACCACGCTCGCGGACGTCCTCGGCGACCCCGGCCGACTGCGGGTGCTCCCCCACCCCTCCTCCGTGTCGTACGCCTGCGCCCGGCTCGGCTGGCCGCTGGACGGCACCGAGGTGCTCAGCCTGGTCGGCAGGCCGCTCGCCGCGCTCGCCGCCGCCCTGCACCACGGCCGTCGGCTGCTGCTCCTGGGCGCGGGCGCCGGTACGCCCGCGGAGGTGGCCGCGTTCCTGGCCGCCCGGGGCTTCGGGCCGAGCCGGATGACCGTGCTCGAACAGCTCGGCGGCGAGCGGGAGCACCGTGCCGAGGGGACGGCCGACAGCTGGTCCCGGCCGCCCGGCGACGCGCTCAACGTGATCGCCGTGGACTGCCGCCGCGCCCCCGGCGCGCCTCGGCTGCCGCTCACCCCGGGGCTTCCGGATGAAGTCTTCGAGCACGACGGCCAGTTGACGAAGCGCCACGTACGGGCCGTGACGCTGGCCGCGCTCGCGCCCGCCCCCGGCGAGCTGTTGTGGGACGTGGGCGGCGGCTCCGGTTCCATCGGCATCGAGTGGATGCGCGCCCACCGCTCCTGCCGGGCCGTCAGCGTCGAGCGCGATCCCGTACGGGCCGCGCGCGTCGCCCGCAACGCGGAGGCGCTCGGCGTGCCCGCGCTGCGCGTCGTCACCGGCGCGGCGCCGGCCGCGCTCGCCGGACTGCCCGTGCCCGACGCCGTGTTCATCGGCGGCGGGCTCACCGCGCCCGGTCTGCTCACCGCCTGCTGGGAGGCGCTGCCCGAGGGCGGGCGGCTCGTCGCCAACACGGTCACCCTGGAGTCCGAGGCGCTGCTCACCGAGTGGTACCGGCGCCACGGCGGTGAGCTGACCCGCCTCGCCGTCGCCCGCGCCGTGCCCGTCGGCGGCTTCACGGGCTGGCGGCAGGCGATGCCGGTCACCCAGTGGTCCGTGGTCAGGAGCGTCCCGCCGGACAACGCCGCACCACAGCGTCCGAACCCCTCCGAGGAGAGCCAGTCATGACCGTGTACTTCATCGGCGCCGGGCCCGGTGCCGCCGACCTGATCACGGTGCGCGGCGCGCGGACCCTCGCCCGCTGCGGCGTCTGCCTCTACGCGGGCAGCCTCGTGCCGCGCGAACTCCTCGCCGAGTGCCCGCCGGACGCGCGCCTCGTCGACACCGCGCGGCTGGACCTGGACCGGATCACGGACGAGTTCGTCCGCGCCCACGAGGCCGGTCACGACGTGGCCCGGCTGCACTCCGGCGACCCGGCCGTCTTCAGCGCCGTCGCCGAGCAGATGCGCCGCCTCGACGCGGAGGGCATCCCCTACGAGATCGTCCCCGGCGTGCCCTCCTTCGCCGCGGCCGCCGCGGCGCTCGGGCGCGAACTGACCGTGCCCACCGTCGGCCAGACCGTGATCCTCACCCGCGTCGCCCAGCAGGCCACCCCCATGCCGCCCGGTGAGGACCTGGCCACCCTCGGCCGCGGCGGCGCCCTGATCGTGCTGCACCTCGTGGCCCGCTACGCCGACCGCGTCGTGGCCGAACTCCTGCCGCACTACGGCCCCGACTGCCCCGCCGCCGTCGTCGCGATGGCCAGCCGCCCCGACGAACTCGTGCTGCGCGGCACGCTCGCCGACATCGCCGGGCAGGTGAAGGAGGCGGGCGTGGTCCGCACGGCGGTCATCATCGTCGGCCGCGCCCTGGCGGCGGAGCAGTTCCCGGACAGCCACCTCTACTCCACGGCGCGTGACCGGGGCTAACCTGGACATATCACCCGGGAGGTGAGGTCGTCATGGCATTCAGGCAGATAGTCGACTGCAAGACCCGCAGATATGACGACATGGACCGGCTCCTCGACGACTGGATCGACGCGACCGAGGGCAAGCGCACCGCCACCCACGCGGTCGTCGGCCGCGACCGCGCCGACCGCGACCATTACGTGGAGATCATCGAATTCCCGTCGTACGAGGACGCGATGCGGAACTCCGGCCTTCCGGAGACCAATCGCATCTTCGAGGAGATGGTGGCGCTCTGCGACGGGATGCCGACCTTCACCGACCTCGACGAGGTCCGCGACGACCAGCTCGAGAAGGCCACCGCCCGCCGCTTCTTCGAGGACATCGCCGTCGGCGGGAACCTCGACCTGATCGACACGTTGTTCACCGCCGACTACCACGACCACGACATCGGCAAGGAGACGGACACCACCGTCGGGTCCCGCGCCTTCAAGGAGGACGTCACCCGCTGGCGCAAGGCGTTCGACTTCCACTTCACCCGGCAGGACCAGCTGGCGGAGGGCGACCAGGTCGTCACGCGGTGGACGTGGCGGGGTACGCACACCGGCGAGTTCATGGGCCTCGCACCGACGGGACGCGACGTGGAGATGACAGGCGTCACGATCTTCCGCTTCGACGACGGGCGGATCACCGAGGGCTGGTGGACGTACGACCTGCTGCGGCTGGCACGGCAGTTGGGCGCGGTGCGACCCGGCCGGTGACCCCCGGGGTGGCCACGGCGGCGGCCCCTCCTCCTCCCGGCATGACCCTCGTCACATGTGCGACGCCTTGACGGCACGTGTGTGTAATCGATTACCTGTGCCCACGCGAAATCGATTACACAGCCCGGGGCGGAGCGCATGGCGAACATCAAGGACGTGGCCGAGCGGGCCGGGGTGTCCGTCGCCACCGTCTCCCGGGTCCTCAACGGCCGCTCCCCCGTGGCCGGGACCCGCGACCGGGTCCTCGCGGCCGTGGCGGAGCTCGGCTACCGGCCGAACGTGGTCGCCCGCGCGCTGCGCACCGCCCGCACCCGCACGCTGGGGCTGGTCATCAGCGACCTCCGCAACCCCTTCTTCACCGAACTCGCCGACGCCGTCGAGCAGGAGGCCCGGCGGCTGGGGTACAGCCTGATCCTCGGCAACGCCGGGGAGAGCCCGCGGCAGCAGGACGACCACATCCGTACGCTCCTGGACCGGCGTATCGACGGCCTGATGGTCAGCTCCGCGGGCACCGGGTCCGCCGTGCTCCGCGAGACCGTGGCCGCGGGCACCCCGCTGGTCCTCGTCGACCGCACGGTCCCGGGTGTCGCCGCGCCCTGCGTACGGGCGGAGGGGCGGCAGGCCCTGACCGAACTGGCCGCGCACCTGGCGGCGTTGGGGCGGCGCAGGCCCGCGGTCATCGTCGCCCCCGCGGGCACGCCCATCGGCGAGGAGCGGCTGGAGCTGTTCCGCACGGCCCTCGCCGGGCACGGCATCACCGTGCCCGCGGAGCGCGTCGCGTCCTCGCCCGACCTCTCCCCCACCGGCGGGCGGCGGATGATGCGGGCCCTGCTGGACCTCCCGGAACCGCCCGACGCGGTGCTGGCCACGGACAACCTGATGGCGCTGGGCGCCCTGGACGAGGTACGGGCACGCGGTCTGCGCATCCCCGCCGACGTGGCGCTCGTGGCCTTCGACGACGTGCCGTGGTTCGCGCACACCGATCCGCCGCTCACCGCCGTCGCCCAGCCGACGCGCGAGCTGGGCAGGGCCGCCGTGCACGCGCTGCTGGAACGGATCGAGGGGCGCGAGACGCCGTCCGTACTGCTGCCGGCGCGGCTCGTGCGGCGCCGCTCCTGCGGCGAAAGGGCCGACCACGGTGAACAGCCGGAGTCCGCGGGCCGGTGAGGGCTGGTCGCGCGGTTCCCCGTGCCGCACCGGACTTCGACAAGACCACTGAGAGAGGGGCAGCGCATGACCGGCGTCGACGACGGCGTACCGGCCGGCGGCCGCGAACTGCTGCGTGTGGAAGGGGTCACGAAGTCCTTCCCGGGCGTCAGGGCCCTGGACGGCGTGGACCTGAGCCTGCGCGCCGGTGAGGTGCACGTGCTGCTCGGGGAGAACGGGGCGGGCAAGAGCACGCTGATCAAGATGCTCTCCGGCGCCCACCGCCCCGACACGGGCCGCATCCTGGCCGACGGCCGTGAGGTCGTCATCCGCTCCGCGCAGGACGCGGAGCGGCTCGGCATCGCCACCATCCACCAGGAGTTCAACCTCGTCCCGGGCCTCACTGTCGCGGAGAACGTCTTCCTGGGACGGCAGCCGCGCACCCGGTTCGGCCTCGTCGACCGGCGCGCCATGCGGGAACGGGCCGCGGAGCTGCTGCGCCGGGTGCGCCTCGACGTCTCCCCCGCCACGCCCGTGGCCGAACTGGGCATCGCCCGGCTCCAGATGGTGGAGATAGCCAAGGCGCTCAGCCTGGACGCCCGGGTCCTGATCATGGACGAGCCGACCGCCGTCCTCACCTCCGAGGAGGTGGCCACCCTTTTCGGCATCGTCCGCGAGCTGCGGGAGAGCGGCGTCGGCGTCATCTTCATCACCCACCACCTGGACGAGATCGCCGCGCTCGGGGACCGGGTGACGGTCCTGCGCGACGGCCGCTCGGTGGCGGAGGTGCCCGCCTCGGCGGGCGAGGACGAGCTGATCCGGCTGATGGTCGGCCGCGACATCGCCGAGCAGTATCCGCGGCAGCGCCCCGAGGAGCCGGGCGCGCCCCTGCTGCGGGTGCGCGGGCTGACCCGCGCGGGGGCGTTCGCCGACGTCGGCTTCGAGGTGCGCGGCGGGGAGGTCGTGGGCCTGGCCGGGCTGGTGGGCGCGGGCCGCACCGAGGTGGCGCGGGCGCTGTTCGGCGTGGACCGGTACGACGCCGGGACGGTCGAGGTGGCCGGCGAGGTGCTGGCCGGCGGTGACGTACGGGCCGCGATGCGGGCCGGGCTCGGGCTCGTGCCGGAGGACCGCAAGGGTCAGGGGCTGCTCCTGGACGCCTCGCTGCGCGACAACCTCACCCTGGCCCGGCTCGACCGGGACACCCGGGCCGGGTTCGTGGACCGGGGCGCGCAGCACCGGGACGCGGCGGCGGTGGCGGAGCGGCTGAAGGTGCGGATGAGCGGCCTCGACCAGTCGGCGCGCACCCTGTCCGGCGGCAACCAGCAGAAGGTCGTCATCGGCAAGTGGCTGCTGGCAGGCGCCCGGCTGCTGATCCTCGACGAGCCGACGCGCGGGGTCGACGTCGGCGCGAAGGTCGAGATCTACCGGCTCGTCAACGAGCTGACGGCGGCGGGCTGCGCGGTCCTGATGATCTCCAGCGACCTGCCGGAGGTGCTCGGGATGAGCGACCGGGTGCTGGTGATGGCGCAGGGCCGGATCGCCGGCGAGCTGTCGGGCGACGGGGCCACGCAGGACGCGGTGATGGAACTGGCGGTCCGGCCGCCGCACATGGACAGGAACGAGAGCGCGATGGAGGGCTCCGATGTCGGCTGAGGTGCTTGCGGCGCCCGGGAGCACTCCCGGGCAGTGGTTCGCGCGGGCGGTGCTCCGCAACGGTCCGCTGGGCGGTCTCGTCGCCCTGACCGTGGTGATGGCGGTGCTGTCGCGGGACTTCCTCAACGGGCAGAACCTCCTCAACGTCGGCGTCCAGGCGTCGGTGACGGCGATCCTCGCGTTCGGCGTGACGTTCGTGATCGTGTCGGCGGGCATCGATCTGTCCGTCGGCTCGGTGGCCGCCCTGTCGGCGACCGTCGTCGCGTGGGCGGCGACCTCCGAGGGGCTGCCCGTGTGGGTGGCGGTCCCGCTGGGACTCGCGGTGGGCGTGGTGGCCGGGCTGGTCTCCGGTGCCCTCGTGGCGTACGGCAGGCTCCCGGCGTTCATCGCCACGCTGGCGATGCTGTCCGTCGGCCGGGGGCTCGCCCTGGTGATCTCGGGCGGTTCGCCGATCGCCTTCCCCTCGTCGGTGGCCCGGCTCGGTGACACGCTCGGCGGCTGGCTGCCGGTGCCGGTGCTCGTGATGATCGCCATGGGCGCGGTGGCGGCGCTGGTCCTGGCGCGTACGTACACGGGCCGGGCGATGTTCGCGATCGGCGGGAACGAGGAGGCGGCCCGGCTGTCGGGCATCGACGTCAGGCGCCGCAAGCTGGTGATCTACGCGCTCTCCGGGCTGTTCGCCGCGGTGGCGGGCATCGTGCTGGCCTCCCGGCTGACCTCGGCGCAGCCACAGGCCGCCGTGGGCTACGAGCTGGACGCGATCGCGGCGGTCGTCATCGGCGGGGCGAGCCTGTCCGGCGGCTCGGGCAAGGCGTCCGGCACGCTCATCGGCGCGCTGATCCTGGCGGTGCTCCGCAACGGCCTCAACCTGCTGTCCGTGTCCGCCTTCTGGCAGCAGGTGGCGACGGGCCTGGTCATCGCGCTGGCCGTGCTGCTGGACACGCTGCGCCGCCGGAGCGCGCGATGAGGGCGCGCGCGGCGGCCGCGGCGGCGGTGCTGGCCGGCGCCCTCGCGCTGACCGGCTGCGACCGGGGCGGTCACACGGATCTGGGGCTCGCCCTGTCCACGATGAACAACCCGTTCTTCGTCGGCATCAAGAAGGGCGCGCAGGCGGAGGCGAAGGCCCGCGGCCTGAAGATCAACATCACGGACGCGCAGAACGACCCGACGCAGCAGATCAACCAGATGGAGACGTTCACCAGTCAGAACGTCAAGGCGGCGGTCATCAACCCGGTCGACTCCGATGCCGCGGTGCCCGCGGTGGGCGTCGCCAACCGCGCGGACGTCCCGGTGATCTCCATCGACCGCGGTGTCAACGGCGGCCGGGTCGGGTCCACGATCGCGTCGGACAACGTCGCGGGCGGACGGCTCGCGGCGAAGACCCTCGCCGAGGCGGTCGGCGGGAAAGGGAAGGTCGTCTTCCTGGAGGGGCAGCCGGGCACGTCGGCCGCCCGTGAGCGCGGCAAGGGCTTCGACGAGGGCATCCGGGACTGGCCGGGCGTCGAGGTCGTCGCCCGGCAGCCCGCCGACTTCGACCGCACCAAGGGCATGGACGTGATGGCGAACATGCTCCAGGCGCACCGCGACATCGCCGGGGTCTTCGCCGCCAACGACGAGATGGCGCTGGGCGCGGCCAAGGCGCTGGGCTCCACGTCCGGCAAAGGCGTCAAGGTCGTGGCCTTCGACGGCACGCCGGACGGCATCGCGGCCGTGCAGGACGGCGCCCTCACCGCGACCGTCGCCCAGCAGCCCGAGCTGCTCGGCAGGCAGGCCGTGGACTGGGCGATGCGGGCCGCGGCGGGCAAGCCGCTGCCGCGCGAGGTGAAGGTTCCCGTGGTCCTGGTGACCCGGGAGAACGCCGCGGGGTTCGGTGGCTGAGGGAGCTGGGAGAGTGGGCGGCGTGAACGAGAAGAAGACGACGTACGACGTACTGGTCGTGGGTTCCGCGAACGCGGACCTGACCGTGCGGGTGGACCGGCGGCCGGGCGCGGGCGAGACGGTGTTCGGCTCCGACCTGGTGGAGTCGGCCGGTGGCAAGGGGGCCAATCAGGCCGTCGCCGCGGCCCGGCTGGGCTTCCGTACGGGCCTGCTGGCGAAGGTCGGTGACGACGCGTTCGGCGAGCTGCTGCTGGCCGGTCAGCGCGCCGCGGGCGCGGAGGTGCGGCACATCCTGGTCGAGAAGGGCGCCCGGACCGGCACGGCGATGATCGTCGTCGGCCCGGACGGCGACAACAGCATCGTGGTCTCCCCCGGCGCCAACTCCCGTTTCTCCCCGGAGGACGTGCGGGCGTCCCGGGAGGCGATCGCGGCGGCCGCGGTGGTCTCGCTGCAACTGGAGATCCCCGAGGAGTCCGTGCGGGCCGCGGTCCGCGTCGCCCGGGAGACCGGGACCCGCGTCGTCCTCAACCCCTCGCCCCCGCCGCCGGGCGAGCTGGACACCGAGTTCTACGAGGCCGCCGACCCGTTGGTCGTCAACGAGCACGAGGCCCGGCGGCTGTCCGAGTACCACTGCGCGGGACCCCACGAGTGGATCCGCGGCCTGCGGGGCAGGGGCGCCCGCTCGGTCGTGGTCACCCTCGGCGCGCGGGGGGCGCTGGTCCTGGACGCCACGGACGGGGAGCCGGTGCGGGTGCCGGGGCCGCCCGCCGAGGTGGTGGACACCACGGGGGCCGGGGACGCCTTCACGGGCGCGCTGGCGGGCCGGCTCGCCACCGGGGCCTCGCTGTTGGACGCGGCGCGGTTCGCGGTGCGCGTGGGCGCGGCGGCGGTGACCCGCGCGGGCGCACAGCCCTCGTACCCGACGAGGGCGGAACTCCCGCCCGAGGAGGGCGCTTTGGCGTAGGGCGTCCGATTATCGTGACCCCCTTTCAACTATCGAACATTTGGCTGCTTCTGGTGGGTCACTCAGTGTCGACGGACGGTCGCTCCGCGATAGCGTCGGCGGCGAGGTGAACGCAGCGCCGGGCGGTACAGGGGTGAAGAACCCGGGCCCGGCGGGCTGCCCCGACTCGATCTGGAGGCCCGACATGTTCCGTGACCGTCCCCGCCGCACGATGGGCCTGGCCGCCGCCGCGGTGGCCGCCGCCGGCGCCGTGACGATCAGCGTGCTGTCCCTGCAACCCGCCGCGGCGAGCGGGGAGAAGGAGCTCCGCCTGACCACGGTGCAGAAGGTCGCCACCACGCCGGAGAACCCCCGCACCGGCGACCACTGGGTGGCCTACTACGACCTGCACTCCACGGCCACCGACAAGAGCGGCAAGGAGACCGCGGGCAAGCGCGTCGGCGACGCGAGCGACCGCTGCGACGTGGTCCTCGCCCGCTACGAGGGCGTGGTCACCCAGTGCGAGCGCGTGCTGCGCACGGACCGGGGCACGCTGGTGCTGACCTCCCTCACCGACCGCTTCGGCCGCGGCCCCTACCCCACGACCGCCGCGATCACCGGCGGCACCGGCAGCTACGCGGGGGCGACGGGCGAGGCCCGCGTCACCCTCGGCGAGGGCGGGGCGTCCTACCGCATCCAACTGCGCTGAGCACGGCCGGCCACCGCGCCGGGCGCCGGTACGGACGGGCATCCGTACCGGCGCCGTCCGATCCCCTGACGGGCGGTCCGCGCCCCGGGAGTTGCCCGTCAGCAGTCGTGGACACGGGCGATGAGCAGGGCCACGTCGTCCTGGTCGTTGCCGTCGCGCAGGGAGCTCAGCAGAAGGTCGCAGGTGGCCTCCAGGTCGTGGGGTGCCTCGGCGAGGACGGCGAGGAGGGCGTCGAGGCGGGTGTCGATCGCCTCGTCGCGGGTCTCGACCAGGCCGTCGGTGTACAGCACCAGTTGATCGCCGACGGCCAGGTCCAGGCCGACGCTCTCGAACGGGACGCCGCCCACGCCGAGCGGCGCCCCGGCGGGCAGGTCGAGGAGTTCGGGGTACCGGCCGGGGCGGACGAGGACGGGCGGGAGGTGGCCCGCGGTGGCGACCTGGCACCGGCCGGCGCGCGGGTCGTACACCGCGTAGACGCAGGTGGCGATCATCTGGTCCAGACCGGTGGCGGTGTGGTCGAGGTGATGCAGCACCCGGGCGGGGTCGAGCCCGAGCTGGGCGAGGGTCCGCGCGGCGGTGCGCAGCTGGCCCATGGCCGCGGCGGCGTTGATGCCGCTGCCCATCACGTCCCCGACGACCAGGGCGCTCTTCTCGTCGGCCTGCGGGATGACGTCGAACCAGTCGCCGCCGACCTTGCTCGCGGCCCCGGCGGGCTGGTAGCGGTAGGCGATCTCCAGCCCCACCAGGTGCGCGGGCCGCTGCGGCAGCAGATTGCGCTGGAGGGTGAGGACGGTGGCGCGCTCGCGCTGGTACCAGCGCGCGTTGTCGATGCAGACGGCGGCCCTGGCGGCCAGCTCCCCGGCGAGGGCGACGTCGTCCTCGCCGAAGGGCCGGGGGTTGCCGATGCGCTTGAGGTCCAGGGCGCCGAGCACCTCGCCCCGGGCGATGAGGGGGACCGCGAGATAGGAGTGCAGCCCCGCGCGGGCCAGCAGCTCGGCGGACGCCCGGTCGCGGGCGATGCGCGGCAGGTCCCGGTCCCGCACGCGGGCGACGCACACCGGCCGCCCGGCGGCCACGCAGCGGGTGACCAGCCGGTCCGCCGCGTACTGGGCGAGCTGGCCGGGCGGATCGGCGGCACGGACGGCGTCGGCGTCACCGGTGGAGGCCACAGCGAGCGCCCGGAACACGGCCGGTTCCCCGTCCGGCGGGACGGCCCGGCCCCCGGCCAGCACCGTGTCGAGCACGTCGACGGCCGCGAAGTCGGCCAGGCCCGGCACCACGACCCGCGCGAGCTCCTGGGCGGTGCGGTCCAGGTCGAGGGTGGTGCCGATCAGCACGGACGCCTCGGCGATCAGGGCCGTGCGCCGCCGGGCCTCGTTGTTCGCCCGGTGCCGGTCGGTGACGTCGACGACGGACGTGGCGACCCCCAGGGTGCGCCCTGCGGGGTCCTCCAGCCGGTAGTACGAGACCAGCTGCGCCTGTTCCTCGGCGGCGGCGCCGCCCTTGCGGCCCACGGCGAACCGGTCCAGCAGCGGGGTACCGGTGGCCAGCACCTGGCGCATGGCCGACTCGATCTCGTCGACGTCCGCGTGCGGCAGGGCCTCGCCGACCCGGCGGCCGATGTGCTCCTCGGCGGACAGTCCGTGCATGCGCTCCAGCGCGGGGTTGACCATCACGAACCGCAGGTCGGTGTCGAGGACGGCGACACCGATCGGCGACTGGGCCACCAGCCGGAGCGACAGGGCGAGGTCCCGCTCGACGTGCCGGAGGATCTCCTGGTCGGTGGCCATCCCCAGGGCGTAGAAATCGCCGCTGCGGTCCTCCAGGCGCATGTTGCGGAACTCCACCAGCCGGGCGGTGCCGTCCTTGTGGCGGGCGGGGAACACTCCGGCCCAGGACTCGCCGCCGCCCATGACCTTGGCGAACAGCTCCAGGACCGAGTCGAGGTCGTCCTCGACGACCAGCAGCTGGGCGGCGTACTGCCCGAGAGCCTCGGCGGCGGACCAGCCGAACAGCTCCTCCGCCTGCGGGCTCCAGAGGACGATCCGGCCGCGCTGGTCGAGCACCACGGCGGCCACGCTCAGCACGTCGAGCAGGCCGCCCGGCTCGTACGGCGGGCCCGTGAGCCGGCCGGGTTCCGACCGGTGCGCGTCGGTCGTCCCCATCGAGGTCCTCCTTCCGCCCGCGCAGGGTGGTGCGGCGGCCTCGCGTCGGTCAGGGCCGGATCGGCGGTCCTTTCTTCCCCGGTCTCCCCCGGCAGCTCCACCATGTCGCCGCAGCGACTTCCATGGTCTCTCCGAATCCGCTCGCCGCGCAGCCCGCGGCACAGGGCGCGTTCGTCCGCAAGCGGAGCGGGCCCGGGGAGGGAGGCGGGAAGGGAGGGGCGGGAAGGGCGTCAGCGGGCGGCGGCCGGGCAGGCCAGCGTGAACCAGACGGTCTTGCCCCGGGCGGAGGGGTGGTGGCCCCACAGCGTGGCGATCTGCTCGACGAGCCACATCCCGCGCCCGTTCTCGCTGTCCGGGCCCGCCTCGCCGCACCGCGGCAGGCACCCGCCCGCGTCGGTGACCTGGGCGACCAGGTGGCCGTGGGCCCTGGTGAGGACCAGCTCGATGTCGCCCGCGGTACCGGGCACGTGCACGACGGCGTTGGTGACCAGCTCGGAGAGCAGGAGGGCGGCGTCGTCGGCGAGGTGGTCCAGGCCCCATTCGGCCAGCAGCGCCGCGGAGAAGCGGCGGGCGGCCGCCACGGACCGCTCGGTCGCCGGGAGGGAGATCGTCCGCGAGGGGTGGGACGGCGGACGGTGCGGCTGCCGACGCGCGGCGGAGCCGTGCATGCACAGGGGAATCCCGGAGGTCCAGGACGCCGCGGTGCGGTGGGGAGGCGTGGCTGCCCATGCGTCGGCCTTGTGCACGGGACTCACGGTGTCGCGGCTGATGAGAGGCATCTGACTCAAGTGCGGTCGGGGTGGCGCCTGGGCGCGCTGTGGTTCCCCCCACATTCGCCCGCTTTTCGCCAGAGGTCTATACCCTTTGCGTGACACTCGATGAGCACAGCGCGATATCCCCAGGTGGTGGCACATATGGCCGCCATAAAAGGGCCGGCGGGCCCGCCGCACGGCAGGCCCGCCGGAGAGGGGCGCCTACTTCGGGCACTCCTTCCACGCCAGGTGGTAGATCGTGTTGAGGTCGCCGTCCGTGGAGTCCATGGTCATATAGCTGGTGGTCTTCGTCGGGTCCGAGCTCCCCGCGTTGACCCTGAGCTCCGTGTTGATGTTGAAGTTCCGCTGCTCGCCGCACGGCGACCAGACCAGCGCGGCGACGTCGACCCTGTCCGTCGCCTGCCAGTTGTCCGTGTAGGCGCCCTTGAAGTCATGGGCGCTGGGCACGGTCTGGGACTGGCCCTGGAAGTAGTACGACGCCTTCTGCTGGCCGGTCGCGCCGGACTCCAGGTGCGCGTAGCCGCGGTAGTCCGCGCTGGCGATGGCGTAGGTGAACCCCTGCGGCACATGCACGATCAGGTTGAGCTGACAGTTCTTCCGGCCGTCGGTCGGCTTGGAGCCCACACCGACCTGGGCGAGGTAGTCGCTGTAGGTGACCGTGAAGGCGGTGTTGTCGGGGGACACCGCGATCGCGGCGGTGCCTTGCGGACAGCCCGAGCCGTTGACGGTCGCTATCTCTATCACGATCTTGTCCGGCGGCGGGTTGACGATCACCGTGTGGTCGTACGTGGAGAACGGCGAGGCGAACAGCGCCGCGATAGCGGTTCCTGCGAGAAGGCCGGCGGGCATGGTTCTCCAATCGATTGCCCTGGAATGAGCGGACGCGTTCCGGCCGGGAATTCGGGGACGAGGCCGGAACCGAGTGGGTGAGGATTGGACTATTCAAGCCATGACCATGACAGACCCAATCCTCCGGCGACCCGTGGGGACGGGAGCGTTCGAATGGTAGGAGGCGGCACACCCGTCCGCCAGAGATAGCGTCGTCCGTGCCGCCTCTTGGCCGGTAATGACTCTCATCCCCACCGGTGGTGAGGGTGCGTCAGCGAGTTGTCAGGGCACTCGGAGCACCCTGACAACCGCGCTCGCGCCACGGCGCGGACGCACGGAATCCGGCCACCCCACCGGGGCCTCCGACTCCGCTTATTTGGCCGACAGTTGAGGAAAGGCGTGGCCCAGTTGAACACAGAGGAACGAGATGACGACGGCGGCGACGATCACACCGAGGCAGCCGAAGACATCACGCAGCGTGCTCGCCAGCGGCCCCAAGGGCGGGCGGGGCGGCGGGGGTTGTGGTGGTGCGGGAGGCCGGACGGGAGGAAGGGACGGAGGGGGCGGTGTGGGGTGATGGGCCGGGACGGAGGCAGTGGGACGGTCGTCAGGCCTGAGCGTGCTGTGCATGCGGGGAACCATTGTGCCGGGCGGGGTCGGGGACGGGTCGCGGGGTGGGCTCGATGCCGTACTGGGCGGCCTGGAGCTCGTACATCGAGCGATACAGACCCCCTTCGACGGCCATCAGCTCCTCGTGCGTACCCTCGCCGACGAGATGGCCGCGGTCCAGGACGTAGATGAGGTCGGCGGTCGCGGTGGCGGCCAGCCGGTGGGTGATCAGCAGGACGGTCGTGCCCTCGCCGGTCAGGGTCCGCAGCGACTGGAACGCCTCGACCTCGGCCTTCGGGTCCAGCGCCGAGGTGGGCTCGTCGACGATGAGCAGGGGCGCGCGGCGGTAGCGGGCGCGGGCGGCGCCCAGCCGCTGCCACTGGCCGCCGGAGATCTGGGTGCCGCGCTCGAAGCCCTTGATCACCAGGCTGTCCCACTGGTGCGGCAGGGACTTGACGACCTCGGTGGCGTCGGCCTCGGCGGCCGCGCGGTCGACGCGGTCCTGGTCGAGCGGCTGTTCCGAGCGCCCGATGTGGACATTGGCGCGGGCCGTCATGGGCCAGCGGGGGAAGTCCTGGGAGAGGACGGCGACTTGACCGAAGAGCTGGTCGCGGTCGGCCTCCCGGATGTCGACGCCGTTCCAGGACAGGAGTCCGGAAGTAGGCAGATAGAGCCCGGCGACCAGCTTGGACAGGGTGGTCTTGCCGGATCCGTTGGCGCCGACGAGGGCGACGACCTTGCCGGGCGGAATGGCCAGGCTCACCTCGTACAGCGCGGGGACGGTGGCGCCGGGGTAGACGAACGTGACCTTCTCCAGCCGGATCTCCCGCACCCCCGGCGGCAGGGGCGTGCCCCCGGCGGGGATGGCGTGCCGCTCGGCGGTCCGGCAGGCGTCCTCCAGGTCTCTCAGGTACATGGCCTCTTCGTAGAGCCGGTTGATCTGCATCACCAGGGAGGTGAGGCTCGCGCCCGCGGCCCGTACGGCGATCACGGCGGTGCCGGCGACGGCCAGCGGCAGCCCGCCCGAGGCCAGCAGCAGCCACAGCACCCCGTACGCGGCGACTGCCGCCAGGCCGGACAGCGCGGAGGACGCGCACTGGGTGGCCGCCTGGGCGCGGGCGAGGCGTTGCTGCTCCCGTTCCACGGTGGCCGACATGTCGTCGTAGGCGTCGACCAGCATCCGGCCCGCGCCGTGGACGCGGATCTCGGCCGCGCAGGCCTGGTCGGTGAGGGTGGAGGTGATGACGCCGATGGCGCGCCGGTGCTCGATCCAGGCGTGCCGGGAGGCGTACAGCCTGCGGGCGGAGACCACCGCGCCCCAGCCCTTGGGGGCCGCGATGAGCAGCATCATGCCCACCAGCGACGGGTGGAGCAGCGCCAGCACGCAGGCGGCCGAGGCCAGTCCGACGAGGGCGTTGACGACGAGGACCGAGGAGCCGAGCATCATCCGCACGGAATCGGTGCCGAAGCGGCCGGCGTCGAGCCGCCGGTGGAAGTCCTTGTCCTCCAGCGTCGCGAGCTCGACCCGGACCGCGGTCCGGTAGAAGCGCGCGGTGCACACCCGCTCGACCTTGGGCTCCAGTTGGCCGGCGGCGGCCACGGAGACCGCGGCGAGCAGCGCGGACGCGGCGGTGACGGCGGTGACGGCCAGGAGCGCGGGCAGCGCCTGGCGGAGCCGCTCGGTGGTGGGCCCGGCCGCGAAGAGGGCGACGAGCGCGTGGTTGGTGGCCACCAGCCCGAAGGCGCGGGCCGTGCCCTGCCCCAGCTCGGCGCCCAGCAGGGTGAGCAGCGCGGCGGGGTCCTCGCGCCATCCGGCCCTGGCCACGGTGCCGATCATGGCGGGGAACTGCCGTGCCATCTCCCAGAAGGTGAGCCGCAGCAGGGGGCGTTCGTGGGTCACGAACGGCTTGTCGTGGCGCAGGGACCCGCCGAAGAGGAGGAGTTCGCTGTCGGAGACGGGGATGGCGTGCGGTGATCGCTTCCTGAGGATCGTCATCGTTCCTCCGGCCCGGCACTCGCCGCGGCGGCCGGTGGCTTCGGTGAGGTGACCGGTGCGCGGTGGGCTCGTAGCGCGTTTCGGGCGGACATGACGCCTCCAGGGGTCGGTGGACGAAGTGTGGCGCTCCCGTTCTTGGGCAGGGCCCATGGGCATGCGAAGGCCGCGGGGGTGGGCGGCGACGTGCCGAGGAGTCGGGGTCGGGGGTGTGCGGGCCCCGGCGGACGGCGATGCGGTCCGGTACACCGTCGGCGAACGCGGCGGCCCGATGTCCGTTTCCGGACAGGAAGGACTCTATCCGCCTTCGAACGCGGGGGAGTTCGCGAACTGGCAGTTCTCGTACGACAGTTCACTCATTCAGGTATAAAACAGTGCTTGTTCCTGGAATTTGACGAGGGCTCACATAAAGGAGCCCGGACCCCGTGCGGGGTCCGGGCTCGCGTGCGCGCGCGGCGGGCGGGGTCAGTCCTCGTGGGCCACCGGGGGGAGCTTGCGGAGCTTCAGCTCGGTGTGCTTGCCGTAGGCGTAGTCGAGCATCTTGGCGGCGTCCGGGTAGCGGCTCGCGGCATCGTTGAGGAGGACGCCGACCACGGTGCGGCCGCCGCGCTGCGCGGCGAAGACGAGGCAGGGGCCCGCGGCGGAGGTGGTGCCGGTCTTGATGCCGATGACGTCCTTGTAGGAGCCGAGCAGCTTGTTGGTGTTGTACCAGGTGTAGAGGCGGTTGACGTTGGTCGCCCTCTGCTCGGTGCTGAGGGATCCCATGACCTCGCGGAAGGTGCGGTTGCCCAGCGCGTGCCGGGCGAGCTTGGCGAGGTCGTGGGGGGTGGTGAGGTTGCCGCCCCGGGACGAGATGCCGTCGAAGGAGTCGTAGCCGGTGCGGTTCAGCCCGAGTTCCGACGCCTTCCGGTTCATCTTGGAGATGAAGGAACGGGTGCGCTCCTCCTCGCTGTTGCCGCTGCCGAAGGCGTCGGCGAGTGCGTAGGCGGCGTCGCAGCCGGACGGGAGCATCAGCGCGTACAGCAGTTCCTTGACCGTGAGCCTGTCGCCGGTGCGGAGGTCGGCCGTGCTCGCGCCGGTGCGGGCGACGTAGTCGCGGTAGGACTGCTTGATCTCGATCTGCCAGCCGAGGCTCATGCCCTTGGTGTCGAGCACCACGACCGCCGTCATGATCTTGGTGGTGCTCGCCATCTGCCGCCGGATGTCGGCGTCCTTGGCCCACAGCTGCCGGTTGGCGCCGCTGTCGAGCAGGTACGCGCCCTTGGCGGCGATTCCGGACGGGCCGCTCGCGGCGTCCGCCGCGGTCACCGGGACGGCGAGGACGACGGCCACGGCCGACGCCGCCGTGGCCGCTCCCCAGCGGCGGACCGGTGCTCCCCCACTTCGCTGCATGCAGGCTCCCATTCCTCTGATGGTCGGATCGGAAGTGCGCATCGTCGCACCCGGTCCCGCGCGGGGCGAAATCCCGGCCACTATCGGGGGATTGAGATGTGGGAGGCTGACGACGAGCCGCGACTGACGGACCGTCAGGAGTGTGCCGCCAGGACCGATGTCAGCCTGCGCTCCGCGTGACCGATGTGCGACCGCACCGCGGCCTCCTCGACCCCGAGAAGGCCCGCGACCTGCCCCGCGCTGTAACCGATCATGTAGGTGAGGACCAGGGCGTCGCACTGCCGCTCCGGCAGCCGGGCGATGGCCGCGTACAGCG
Source organism: Streptomyces sp. NPDC002537 (assembly GCF_053594975.1). Classification (NCBI taxonomy): domain Bacteria; kingdom Bacillati; phylum Actinomycetota; class Actinomycetes; order Kitasatosporales; family Streptomycetaceae; genus Streptomyces; species Streptomyces sp. NPDC002537. The sequence goes on along the minus strand of NZ_JBSFWT010000022.1, from coordinate 83,733 downwards.
CCATCCTGTTCTCCAGCAGCTCGAACCGCCGCCGGCAGGCGTGCGGCAGCGGGCGGGTGACACAGTCGAACGCCGCCGCGGCCAGCGCGGAGTCACGGCCGCGGGCGGCGAGCCAGTCGGCCAGGTGCGCCTTGAACAGCGCCCAGGCGTAGGAGTCGGCGGAGGGCTGGCGCAGCACGTGCGTCCACCGCACCCGCAGGTGGGCCAGGGCCGCTTCGGTGATGCCCTCGGCGGCCGCCCGGTCACCGGTGTGCACATGGGCGTACGCGCCCCACCGGCGCGCGTGCAGCTCACGGAAGGCGGCGAAGGCGATGGCCGTACGGCGGCCGGCCGCCCGGACGGGCAGCCGCGGTTCCGTCTGTCCAGTCACCGATCCCTCGATCCGTCGTACCGCCGCGCGGTGTGGGCCTGCGTCGCCGTGATGCGTTCAGCATCCAATGAACCGGAAAGCAGAGCCGGTTGTGCGGCAACACGTCAAAAATTTTAACTCTCCGCATCGATGCGATGACTCAATGGCGATCACGGAACCGGGACATAGGGTGGTCAGCCGGTACGTATGACGGCCTGATCGTCAGATCGCGTAACGCCATACCGTGAGCATGTACGCCCCGTACCAGCAGCCGAAGGCCGTCGCCGCCGTGAGGGTGACGACCCTCGTGCCCGTCCGGGCCCGCGCCAGCGCGCGGGCGGCGGGGACGACGAAGAGCACCGCGGGCGCCAGCAGCCGCAGCTTGGAGTGGGAGTAGTTGCTCTGGCACAGCGTGAGCACCAGGATGCCGGTGCCGTAGACGAGCAGCGGCGGCCAGGCGTAGCTCTGCCAGCCCAGCGCCGTGGCGCAGACCAGCCCGAGCAGCAGGACGGCGGTGCTCACCGGCACCCAGCCGTCGCCCCGGGCGAACGTGTCCCCGAGGAAGTCCAGGAACGCCGCGCCGTTGTCCCAGTGGGTGCCCCAGCCCGCCTCCTGGATGGTGAACCACGCGTCCGGGTCGCCGACGCGCGCCCCCACCCACCACAGGTACAGGGGGGTGCCCGAACAGGCGAGGGCGACGGCGGCCAAGGGCCGTACGCGCCATCGGCGTTCCCGCAGCAGCTCCAGTCCCACGGCCACGGCCAGGGCCACGACGACCGCCGCGGCGGCGGGCCGGGTGAGACCGGCGAGCAGCGCGAGGGTGCCCGCGGTGAGCCAGGCGCGCTCGTGCGCGGCGAGGAGGGTCCCGGCGGCCAGGGCCAGGAACAGCGATTCGCTGTAGGACATGAAGAAGACGACGGCCATCGGCTGCGCCCCGGCCAGCAGGACGATCGCGACGGTCGCGGCCCGCCACCCGTACATCCGGGTGAGCAGGGTGTGCACGGTGAGCAGCGCGGCGATCAGCGCGAGGTGGGCGACGGCGATGCCCGCGAGGTCGTGGTCGAGTCCGGTGACCGTGTGGACGACCCGGATCAGCAGCGGGAAGAGCGGGAAGAAGGCGAGGTTGTTGCCGGTGAGGCTGCCGTCGGGGGTGTGGGAGTAGCCGTCGGGGTAGCCGTTGGCGGCTATGTCCGCGTACAGCAGGCCGTCCCAGGAGAGCAGTCGCTCGCGGAGTCCGGGGCCGTCGGGTCCGTCCATCGCGGACAGCAGGACGAGGTGCAGCACCGCGGTGGCGGCGTAGACCGCGAGGGACGGCCAGACCAGCCGGAGGATACGTTCCGCCAGGGGCATGGCGGGCGGCTCGGGAGAGGTGGGCCGGACGGTGGGTGGTGTGGTGCGGGAAGGGGGTATCGGGACCGGTTTCATGGTGTGGTGATGCCGTTTCGTCAGTCGGTGTCGGCCGGGGCCCCGTCGCCGGGCCATGGGGGTCCCCCGGCGGAGGCTGGGGGATCAGGCCGTGGGGTAGTGCTCCGCGCGGGCCGAGGTGATGAGCGCGGAGACGTCCTCCCAGGCGAGCCCCGCCGACCGCGCCCGGCGCATCCACTCCGACAGTTCCCCGCGCAGCGGGGAGTCGGCGAGGGACCTCGTCCGCGCGGGGACGGCGCTGACGAAGGTGCCCACGCCGGGGCGGGGTTCGACGAGACCGAGATGTTCGAGCTCGCGGTAGGCCTTGAGCGTCGTGTTGGGGTTGAGCTTGGTGTCCCGCGCGACGCGTGCGGCGGTGGGCAGTTGGTCGCCCTCGGCGAGGATGCCCAGCCGCAGCGCTTCCTGGACCTGCTGGACGATCTGCAGGTACGCGGCCATCCCGCTGTGCCGGTCGATCCTGAACTCGACCATGTGCCGCCCCCTCATCCCGTCCGTGTGCGCGAGGACCGGACGGCCTCGCGGTTCACAGCGGACGCCGGCGGACCCACCACAGGGTGAGGCCGGCGATCGCGACGGCGGCGGCGAGCAGGATCGCGGCGCTCACCCACTGCATGGCGTTCATCTGGTCGTAGCCGAAGTATTCCAGGCGCTCGGCGACGATCCCCTTGTCGGCCCGGCAGGCGGCGGCCGAGCGCTCGTTGAAGCAGGTGCCGAAGCCGTGGAGTCCGCCGTGGGCGTCGACGGTCCAGTTGTCGAAACGCGCGCCTCCGGCGGGCACCTTCGGCTGGCCCTGTTCCACCGGGTTGGTGAGCACCCGGGGGGTGAAGGGCCACAGCCGGACCCGGTCCCAGACCATCTGGACCACGAAGAAGAAGCCGAAGGTGGCCACGACGGCGGGCAGGACGCGGCGGACGGCCACGCCGCAGGCGATGCCGCCGGCGAGGTAGAGCAGCGTCATCGCGACGGGCACGGGGCCGGTGGTGTCGTAGACGGAGCTTTGGGTCCACTCGCTGGAGGTGATGTCGCGCACGGGCCGCCACCACGAGGTGTAGACGGCGGAGAGCACCGTCGAGCAGAGCACGGCGACGAGCGCCGCCGTGCCGATCTTGACCGTCAGCCAGTGGCGGCGGGTCATCGACTGGGTGGTCACCAGCTTGAAGGTGCCGCGCTCCAGGTCCCCGGTGATCAGCGGGGCACCGAGGAAGGCACCCAGGAGCGCGGGCAGCCACGCCATCGTCGAGGCCCCGTCCTGGAGCGCCGAACTGTAGGACGTGCCCTGGAAGGCCTCGCGGGGGTCGACGGCCGTGGCGGCCGCCCTGGCCTGCTCCACGAAATCCATCGTCGCGGCACGCTGCCAGAGCATGTTGACGGTCGCGGCCGCCGTGAGGAGCAGGCAGGCCAGGAGGGCGGTGCGGTGCTGCCGCCAGACGAGCCAGCCCATGCCGCGCAGGACGCGCGGCGGCCGCTTGCCCGTCTCGCTCTTCGTCGCTGTCGTCAGGGTCGTGCTCACGCGGCCGTCCCTTCCTCGTTCTCGGTCTCCACACGGGCGTCGGCGGTCAGCAGGGCGGGGGTGCCGGGCGATCGCAGATAGCCCAGCAGCACCTCCTCCAGGCTGGGTTCGGAGAGCTTCCAGTCGCCCCCGACCGGGCCCCGGTTCCGGATCAGCGCGGTGAACTGGCGGCCGGTGGCGCGGGATTCGACGACGGTGTGCCGGGCGATCTCCGGTGGCACGCCGTCCACGAGGTGGGCCCCGGTCACCAGGCGGTGGGCGGAGAGCAGCTCGTCGATCCCGCCCGCGAGGCGGACCCGGCCGTCGGCGACGGCCACCAGGTGGTCGCACATGGTGGAGACGTCGGTGAGCTGGTGGGAGGACATGACGACGGTCGTGCCCTGCTCCGCCGCCTCCGCCATCAGCAGGCTCGCGATCTCGTGCTGGGACAGCGGGTCGAGTTCGGCCATCGGCTCGTCGAGCAGCAGCAGTTCGGGCCGCTTGCCGAAGGCGAGGGCGAGCGCCACCCGGGAGCGCTGGCCGCCGGAGAGCGTCCCGACGCGGGCGCCGAGCGGCACCCGGCCGGACCGGACGATCCGCTCGGCCGCCTCCTGGTCCCACCGGGGGTTGAGCTCCGCGCCCAGCCGCAGCGTCTCCTCGACGGTGAACCGCGGGAACAGCGGCTTGTCCTGCGCCAGATAGGCGCAGCGGGCCAGTACGGCGGCCTCCGTCACGGGCGTGCCGAAGAGCCGCAGCGTGCCGGTCGTCGGCTGCGTCAGCCGGGCCGCGATGCTCAGCAGCGTGCTCTTGCCCGCGCCGTTGGAGCCCACGAGCCCGCAGATCGCGCCGACGGGCAGCCGGAACGAGCAGTCCCGCAACGCCCAGTTCCGCCGGTACCGCTTGCCGAGCCCCCGTGCCTCCATCGCCCAGCGGCTCTCGCCGTCGGCTGATCTCATCCCACCCATTGCCCACCTTGCTAATTAACTAGTCAGCTAGTGGAATGAGCATTATGGATCGACGAGGTGCATGTCAATACGCGAAATAAATCAGGACAAACTTCGCTATTTGCCCGTTCCGGGCCTGGCGCACAGGGCGTTGTCGACGAGCGTGCGGGCGGCGGGGCCGAGGCGTGCCAGGTCGGGGCGGTCCCCGGCGCTGGTGATCGAGACGGCGACGGACCGCTTGCCGTCCGGGGTCACGCCGGTGCGGGTGTACGAGCCGATCCCGTCGCCCTCGTGGGTCCAGTACCCGCTGCCGCAGGACAGCGGGACCCAGCGCAGCCCGAGTCCGTAGCCGCCCTCCGGCCATTCGGCGAGGTCGCCGCTGTCGCCGGTCCTGGCCACGGTGTGCCGCATCTCGGCCAGTTGGGCCTCGGGGAGGAGCCTGCCGGTGACCAGGGCGCGGAAGAAGGTGTTCAGGTCCGCGGTGGTGCTGACGACCGCCGAGTCGGCGGTGTGCTGCAGGCTGTGGTCGGTCACGTCCAGACGCGCCCCGCCGGGCAGGTCGAAGTACACCGGCGCGTGGGGGCCGGGCAGGAAGGGGTTGGCGCCCGGCACGGAGGTGTGGCGCAGTCCGAGCGGGGCGATGACGCGGTGCTCGACCTGTTCCCGCCAGGGGAGCCCACCGGCCTTCTCGACGATCATGCCCGCGAGGAGGTAGTTGGTGTTGGAGTACGCCCAGCGGGGGTGGGCGTGGTCGGGCGTGAACAGCGGCCGGTGGCGCATGGCGACGGCCACCCACTGCCCGGCGGGGGTCGCGTCGTGGCGGATCTTCTCGAAGTCCCCGGCGAGCGCGCGGGTGAGCTCGGGGTCGCGTACGTAGTCGAAGAGACCGCTGGTCTGCTGGAGCAGGTCCCGGACCGTGATCCGCGTGCCGTCGTTGCCGTTGCCGGTCACGACGCCGGGCAGCCACTTCTCGACCGTGTCGTCGAGCGACAGCTTCCCCTCGGCCACCAGTTGGAGCGCGACGGTGGCGACGAAGGTCTTCGTCGTGCTGGCCACCCGGAACCGCGTGTCCCACGGCGCCCGCTCCCCCGTCGCCGACCGGGCGCGCACGGACCCGTCGCCGGCGGCGACCTCGGCGAGGACGCTCACCTTTCCCCCGGCGGACCGCACCGCGCGGACATCGGCCTCCAGCGCGCTCCGCCCGTAGCCACCCTTGTCCTTGTCGCCCGTGGCCTGGCCCGCGGCGTTCACCTGCGGCGCCGCCACGATCCCGGCCGCCACGGCGGCGGCCACGACCACGGCCTTCGACCAGCGGCTCTTCCGCCCGTACGCGCGCATCGTCCTCGTCCCCCTGTGTCCTGGTGCCTCGCGGCGAGGGCCGTTCCCTCCCGCGGCATCCAGTCCACCAGGGCGCGCACCGGCGGGCCATGGCCGTAGGCCCCCGGCCGGAGGTGGACCCAACCCCCCTTCGTGGGGCCGGTACGCGAAGGCCGGGCGGCCCGGCGCGGTGTCCACCGCGCACACGGGCCGCCCGGCCGGGTGTACGTCGTGCCGACGGCGGGTCAGGCCGCGGCCGCGCCATGGGGGCGCGTGAGCCAGGAGGCTTCGGGGGCTCGCACTCCTCCGGACTCCACCGGTCCGTACACCGTCACGCCGCTTCCTTCTTCCGTGCGCGGGGGATGAAGAGGCATACCACCGCGGCGGCCGCCGACGACACGGCGATGAACTCCCAGCCGTGGTCGAAGGAGGTGACGGGGTCACCGCCGTGCGGCGCGGCGAGGAAGGCGACCAGCAGGGCGACGCCCAGCACCGAGCCGACCTGGCGGGCCATCGTCACCACGGCCGAACCCGTGGAGAAGCTCTGCGGCGGCAGGGCGGTCACGGCGGCGCCGACCAGCGTCGGCACCACCAGGCCGACGCCGACGCCCGTGAGCAGCATGCCGGGGAGCAGGCCCGCGGCGTAGTCGTGGCCGGTGTCGAGGCGGTAGATCCACCAGGCGATGCCCGCGGCGAAGAGCACGCAGCCGATCGCGGAAACCGCCGCCGAGCCGATCCGCCGGATCACCGGGCCGATGCCCATGGCGAAGCCGGGGACCATCAGCGGGCCGGGGGCGATGGCGAGGCCGGTCCGGAGCGGGGACCAGTGCCACACCTGCTGGCACCAGAGCACGGCGGACAGCAGCATCGCCCCGAAGGCCACCGCGAAGAGCAGGTTGGCGAGCGTGGAGGGGCTGACGGCGGGCACCTTCAGCAGGTTCAGCGGCAGGATCGGCGACGGATGGCGCGCCGAGCTCAGGACGAAGAGGCCCAGCAGGACCACCCCGGCCACCAGCGAGCCGACGGTCCTGGCGGAGCCCCAGCCCCAGTCCTCGCTCTTGACCAGCCCGAGGGCGAGCACGGCGATGCCGAGGGTGAGCAGCGCGGCGCCCACGAGGTCGAGCCGGTCGGTGGTCTCCCGGGCGGGGGTGCGGGGCAGCACCCGGACACCGAGGACCAGCGCGAAGACGCCGATGGGCAGGTTGACCAGGAAGACCCAGCGCCAGTCGAGCTGGGTGAGCAGACCGCCGGCCACGGGGCCGAGCGCCGCGGCCACACCGCTGATGGCGGTCCAGCCGCGCACCGCGGCGACCCGCTTCTCGGGCGGGGCCGCGGCGAGCAGCAGCCCCAGGGAGGCCGGGATCAGCATGGCCGCGCCGACGGCCTGGACGACGCGCGCCCCGACGAGGACCCACACCCCGGGCGCGACCGCGCAGGCCGCGGAAGCGACGGTGAAGACGGCGATCCCCGCCAGGTACGCCGTGCGCGGGCTGGTGCGGTCCGCGAGGCTGCCCGCCGGGACGAGCAGCGCGGCGAAGACGACGGCATAGGCGTTGAGGATCCACGACAGCGAGGCCAGCGAGGACCCGGAGAAGCGTTCGCCGATGTCGGGCAGGGCGACATTCACGATGAACATGTCGAGGTTGGACATCGCAACCCCGGCTACAACGACGGCGAACACTGGACCGAAGCGGGGCTTCGTCGCACTGCCCGCCGGGTCGGCGGCAGTCTGAGTCATCGCTCTCCTCGCAAGTGGGTTGGCTTTTCCAACTCGCTGGAGCATACAGCGTCACCCCGAACCGACGTAATGTGATGTCCGCCGCTCACCCGCATTTCACGGGGAGTTGACCGAACCCGCGCTGGACGATCTGGTCACGGAAGGTGGGTTCGCCCGCGAGCGCCAGGCCGGGGAAGCGGCGCAGCACGGCGGGCAGCGCGATCTCCGCCTGCATCCGGGCCAGGCCCGCACCGAGGCAGTAGTGGGCGCCCCCGCTGAGCGTCAGCGCGTGGTTGCCCTTGCGGTCGGGGTCGAAGACGCCGGGGTCGGCGTACTGCCGCGGGTCGCGGTTGCCCGCCGCGATCAGCAGCGTGACCTTGGTGCCCGCGGCGACCGGCACGCCGAAGAAGTCGAAGTCCCGTACGGCCATGCGGTTGAGGGCCTGCGCCGCCGGGTCGAAGCGGAGGGTCTCCTCGACGAAGCCGGGTGCCAGCGAGGGGTCCGCCCGCAACCGGTCGGCGTGCCCGGGGTGTTCGACGGCCAGCCGCAGCGCGTTGCCGATCAGGTCCATGGGCGCCTCGGTGCCCGCGACCAGGAGGAGCATGAAGTTGGCGACGAGCTCCTCGTCGCTGAGCTCGCCCCCCTCGTCGCGCAGCCGGACCATCTCGCTCACGAGGTCGGTGCCCGGCCGGGCGCGCCGTTCGGCCACCAGGTCCGTGAAGTACACGGCCAGCTCGTCCATCGCGGCGTCACCCGGGAGGAGTTGACCGAGGTCCAGGACGGGTTCCAGGGCGGTGGTGATCGCCCCGACGGCACCGCGGAAGCCGGGCTGCTCCTCCTCGGGTATGCCGAGCAGCTCGCCCACCACGGCCATGGGCACCCGGAACGCGAACTCCGCCATGAAGTCGACGGGGGTTCCGTCCGCGCCCAGCGCCGCGAGGCGGTCTACCAGCGCGGTGATGCGCCCGGCCACGACGGGCCGCAGCTCGGCGATGCGGCGCGGGGTGAAGGCGACACCGAAGAAGCGCCGGTAGCGCTCGTGGTCGGGGTCGTTGCTGAACAGCATGTTCTTGGTGAGCCAGCGCCAGGAGGAGTGGTCGCGCCAGCCGGGCATCATCGAGTCCTGCACGGCCCCGTCGGTGGACAGCAGGGCGGGTTCGCGGAGGGCGCGGGCGCATTCCCGGTGGCCGGTGACGAGGAGCTGGCCGGGGCCGAGGGGGATGAGCGGGCCGTGCTCGCGGAGGGCCTCGTAGAGGGGGTAGGGGTCGCGTTTCCCCTGCGGGGAGAGCAGGGTCATCATAGCGGTGCCGGGGTCTGTGACCGGGGTTGGCATGGGTCTCCTTGTTGTGGTGCGGACTGTTGTCGCCGGGCCGGCTCTCTTTTCCCCAGCCCCGCCCCTTCCCGAAACTGGGGGAGACCCCCAGACCCCCGACCACGCTCCGCGCGGTGTCCTCAAACTCCCCCAGCTACCGCTGGGAGGTGCCCCCAGGACGGGCTGGATTTCGCGGACCGTGGCTCTTTGACCTGCGGCCCGCAGGCTTGCGGCCCGCAGGCTGCGGACTACGCCAGCAGAACCAGCCCGTCCGGCGATTGAGGACGCGGCCGCAGGCCGCTCTCGCTGCTGGGCCCGGGGCGGAGCCTCCGGTGGCGGGTCGGGTCACATGGGGGTCATGACGAAGTCGTCCTTCGTCGTGCCGCAGTCGGGGCACTTCCAGTCGTCCGGGACGTCTTCCCAGGGCGTGCCCGGGGCGATGCCTTCCTCCGGGAGGCCCAGCGCCTCGTAGTACACCCAGCCGCAGACGAGGCACATCCACGCCCTGTTGCCGGTTTCGTCGTTCAAGGGACTCAAGGGATGGTCTCTCCAGTCCTCGTGCCGTGCTCCGCGACGAACGCGGAGACGGCGCTCTTCACTTCGGGTGACATCAGGATGCCCATATGGCCCCGCCCGGGGGCCCTTTCCAGCCGTACGCCGGGCAGACCGGCGGCGATGGCCTCCGCCTCGCAGAACGGCACGACCGGGTCGTCGGGGTCGTGCAGGGCCAGCACCGGACGGTCGAGGCCGCCGCCCAGGCCGACGACGTCCCAGTGGCTGACGGGCACCCCGTTGCGGCGGTGCAGCTCGCGGTACACGCGGTCGACGGTGCCGCGGGACAGCCGCAGTTCGCCCTTCGCCCAGCCCTCCAGCACCGCCGTCAGCGTGCAGGTCGGCGCGACGAGGACGAGGCAGTCGACGCCCTCCCGCGGGCGCGCGGCCAGGGCGCCGACCGCGGCGATCGACCCCAGCGAGTGCGCCACGACCACCCGTGCCCCGCCGAGCGAGTCCAGGGCGGCCCCCACCGCCGTGGTGTACTGCGTCATCGTCGCCCGCACCCCCTCGTGCACCCCATGGGCGGGGCCGTCGAACGCGGCCACCCGGTAGCCGAGTTGACGCAAAGGCGCGATGAGGGAGTACATGCTGCTGCTGTCGGAGCCCCAGCCGTGGACGAGCAGGGCGGTCGGCGCGTCGTCGTCGCCCCACAGATAGCCGCCGCGCACATCGGGGTGACTGTCGACCGTGAATCCGCGGGCGCCCAGGGGCAGGACGTTGTCGGGCCTGCCGCCGAGCGGGCGGGTCCGGCTGAACACGTCGGTCGCCCAGCGGCCTCCGACGCCCGGCAGCAGGGCACCGACCGCCGCGTGGGCGGCCCTCCTCAGCACGGGCGGTGTCACGAGCGGCGTCATGACGGCGTCTTCACCGCGGGTGCGGCGTCGACGTCCACCGGCGCGATCTTCGTACGGGAGAAGTCGGTGTAGAAGCCGGACTCCGTGTCGTAGAAGTGCAACCGCCGGATGATCCGCGCCAGTTGGCCCACCCGCACCCGCTCCTCGCGGACCATGCCGGGGTACGCCTCCTTCAGCGCGGCCTGGGCCTTGCGGAGGTTGTAGAAGGGGACGACCGGGGCCACGTGGTGGGCCGTGTGGATGGAGATGTTGTGGGTGAGGAACAGCAGCCACTTCGGGTACACGTAGTCCGTCGTCACCAGCAGCCGGCTGGCGTTGCGCGTCCAGTGCTCGTTGGTCAGGTAGGGCACGTCGCTGGAGCTGTGGTGCATCAGCGTCGTCGCGCTGAACCAGGCGTGGGTGGCGAGCCACGGCGCGACGAAGTACAGCAGGAAGCCCGTCACGCCCGTGAACCAGATCAGCGGGGTGAAGTACAGGACGCACACGGCCAGGACGAAGGCGATCGACCGGCGGACGTCGCGGCGCGCCTCCCGCTTGGGGAAGAAGGAGGGCCGGAAGCCCGACTCCCGCCAGTAGTTGATGGTGCCGCCCCAGAACGCCCAGGTGCGCGTCCCGTGGTAGATCACCTTCTCGTGGAACGGCATGCGGTCGTACAGCGCCGCCGGGACCGGCCGCCAGTCCGTGTCCAGCTCCAGGTTGTTGGTGTGGCTGTGGTGCAGGTTGTGGACGTGCCGCCAGGCGTGGAAGGGGTAGACCAGGGGCAGCAGGGACACATGGCCGATCGCGAAGTTGAACTTGCGCGACCGGGAGAAGGAGCCGTGCCCGCAGTCGTGGGCGATGCAGTGCAGCCCCCAGCCGCCGAGGCCCGCCACCACCCACAGCGGGATGCAGAACAGCCAGTGCGGCGCGTAGGCCACGCCCACGATCGCCCCGGCGTACAGCACCCAGCTGACGGCGAAGCCGAGGAGCCCGCGGCCCACCCGGGGTTCGAAGTAGTCCTTCGGGATCGCCGACGCGAGCCGCTCACCTTCGAGCTGTTCCGACTTGCGGAGGAACGACCGGAAGTGCTCGCCCGGTTCCGAGGGGAAGTTGTACGCGGCCACCGTCCCCCGTCCCTTCAGCCGGTCCGGTCGGACAGCCTGAGCTCCCGCGCCAGGTAGCCGCTCAGGTCGTCGATGGTCTGGTGCTCGTAGAGCAGGCCCGGGGAGAGCCGTCGTTCGACGACCTTCTCCAGGGCGCCGGACACCTGGACGGCGACGCGGGAGTCGAGCCCGTACGCCTCGAACGACTTCCCGGTGTCGATGTCGGCGGGCGCCACCTCGATCCGCTTGGCCAGGTGGTCGATCAGCCACTGCCGGAGGGACTCCTCCGTCAGCGGACCGGATATCTGCTGTGCGTCCTTCTTGCGTCCGAACATGTGGGTGAGGCTCCTGCCGGTATGCGGGGTCGGATGTCGCGGATGGGGGTGGCACGGTGGTCAGGCGGCGGCCTTCACGGCCCGTTTCCTGGCGATGGTCGCCGCGTCCGGTTCCCGGAGGTCCCAGACGACGCCCGCCTTGCCCAGGCCGAACAGCAGCCAGCCGCTGAGGTCCGGCTCCCACCAGGTCACACCGTGGCGGTACGAGCCCGGGAACGCGTGGTGGTTGTTCTGCAGCCCCTCGCCGAAGGTGAACGCGGCGACGGGCCAGTTGTTGGCGCTGCGGTCGGAGTTGTCGAAGGGGCGGGTGCCGATGGCGTGGCAGACCGAACCGACGCACCAGGCCGCCTGGTTGGCGATGAAGATCCTCGCCAGCCCGCCGAACACCAGGCCGGTGAGGGCGGCCATCGGCCGCTGCTCGACGGCGAAGCCGATCACCGCGGGGAGCAGCACCCCGGAGACCACCCAGGTGGGATAGGTGCGGTGGTACCACATCAGGCGGCGGTCGCGCAGGACGTCCGGGGCGAAGACCGTCCACTTGGAGGTCTCGTCGCTCAGCATCCAGGGCATGTGCGCGTACCAGAGGCCGCGCAGCCTGGCGCGCAGGCTCCGGCCGTGCAGGTTGGGCGAGTGCGGGTCGCCCTCGCGGTCGCTGAACCGGTGGTGGCGGCGGTGGGTCGTGACCCAGAACATCAGCGGGCCCTGGGCGCCCATCGAGCCGGTGACCATCATGACGCCCTCGAAGAAGGGCGAGGTCTTGAACGCCTTGTGCGAGAGGTAGCGGTGGAAGCCGATGGTGATGCCGCCCATGTGCACGAAATACATCACGGCGAACAGGACCAGGTCCGTGGTCGTGAAGTTGCCGGTCCACAGGAAGTAGCCGGCCGCCGCGGTGCCGAGCAGCGGCAGGGTCATCGTGGTCAGTGCGGAGAACCGTTTGATGCGGCGGCTCGCGGGGTCCAGCTTGACGATCGCCGCCGCGAGGGGATCGACGGTTGTTGCGGACACGTGGTGCTCCTTTCTGCGACTGCTGGTTTCTGCGACTGCTGGGATGCGCGGCGGTACGGCCGGTGACTGTGCGCTGCACCGGCGGACCGGCGGAGGCGCGCGCACCGCCCGCCTAAGGCCGTGCGCGTTTCGGGTAGCGGACGTCGGACACCAGACCCAGCAGGTCCAGCAGCCGGATGAAGTCCCCCGCGATGTCGATCTGCCAGAACGCGTGCCGGTTGTGCGCCAGGGACGGCTGCGCGTGGTGGTTGTTGTGCCAGGACCCGCCGACCGAGAACGGCGCGAGCGAGGCCACGTTGCGGCTGTTGTCACGGGTGCGGTGCGGGCGGCTGCCCAGCGTGTGGCCGATCGAGTTGACGCTCCACGTCACGTGGTCGAGCAGGAAGATCCGGGCGAGCCCGCCCCAGAGGAGGCCGCCGACGGCCCCCCGGGCGCCGCCGCCGGTGAGCGCCCAGCCGAGCAGGGCGGGCAGCGCGAGGCCGAGCAGGACCCAGCCGAAGTAGTACGCGTTGATCTTCATGACCAGCCGGTTGCGCAGCAGGTCCGGGACGCGCTTGCTCCAGTTCTCCCGGCGGACCGTGAACAGCCAGCCGACGTGCCCGTGCCACAGGCCGCGGAGCCTGCCGAACGGTCTGCCGTCCTCGACCGGCCGCGGCGAGTGCGGGTCGCCGTCGCGGTCGGTGAAGGCGTGGTGCTGCCGGTGGGTGGCCACCCAGAACACGATCGGGCCCTGGGCGGCCATGGACCCCGCGATGCCCCAGAAGGCGGTGACGCCGGGCCGGGCCGCGAAGGAGAGGTGCGAGAAGAAGCGGTGGAAGCCGCCCTCGACCCCCAGCGAGGTCAACAGGTACATGCCGACGAGCAGACCGAGGTCGACGGCGGTGAATCCGTAGGAGAGGGAGAACAGCACCGCCCCGGCGAATCCGAGGGTGGGCACCCCCACGGTGACATAGGCGAGCCGGCGGGCCGACGCGTCGGTGTCGGCGGCGGGCGGGCCGTCGGCCGCGGCGGGCGACGGACCGGCGGAGACGTCGGCGGAGGTCTCGGGCACAGAGGTCATGGGAGGCTCCCGTCACCGCGCGGACAAGGACATGTCGTCGGCGGCCGGGCGCAAACTCCTCAGCGTGCCCTGGGCATAGGCCCGCCGCGTCGCGTCCCGGCGGACCTTTCCGCTGGTCGTCATCGGAATGGCGCCGACGGGCCCGAAGTGCACATCCGCCGGGGCCACGCCGTGTTCCGCGGTCACGGCGGCGACCACCGCGTCCCGCACCCGGTCGAATTCGGCGGCCAATTGCCGGGCGGTGCCCCGGAATTCGATGACCACCACCAGTTCCTCGCCGTTCTCCCCGGGCACGGAGAAGGCCGCCGCGCCGCGCAGCGTGTCGTGACAGCGCCGTACGGAGTGCTCGATGTCCTGCGGATAGAGATTGCGGCCCGCGATGACGACGAGATCCTTGAGGCGCCCGGTGACACAGAGCTCCCCGTCGAGCAGGAATCCAAGGTCGCCGGTGCGCAGATAGGTCCGTTCACTTTCCGAACCCACCAGGTGGGCGGCGAAGGTCCCGGCGGTGAGCTCCGGTTCGCCGAGGTAGCCCGTGGCGACGTTGGGGCCGTGCACCCAGATCTCGCCGACGTGTCCGGGCGCCGCGGGCCGGCGGCTCTCCGGGTCGACGACGATCACTTCGTGCCCGGCGGCGATCTCGCCGCAGCTGACGATCCGGGTGGCCCGGCCGTCCCCGGCCGCCGCGCCGTCCCCGGCGTCGAGCTGCCGTACGAGGCCGTTCTCCAGCTCCGCCCTGTCCAGCCACACGGTCCTGACGGGGGTGCCCGTGCGCTTGCCGGAGACGTAGAGGGTGGCCTCGGCGAGCCCGTAGCACGGGATGAGCGAGGTCTCGTCGTAGCCGCGCGGGCCGAAGCGCTCGCGGAAGGCGTCCAGGGTGGCCCGCGAGACGGGCTCCGAGCCGCAGAAGACCTGGCGCAGGGTGCCGAGTTCGAGCGTCGCCAGCTCCTCGTCGGTGATGTGCGACGTACAGAGGTCGAACGCGAAGTTCGGGCCGACCGAAATGGTCACCTTGTTGTCGGTGACGGCCTTGAGCCAGCGGTACGGCTGCTGCACGAAGTACGCGGGGGGCATCAGGACGAGCGGCCAGCCGCCGTGCACCGCGAGCATGATCGTGCCCATCAGGCCCATGTCGTGGTACGGCGGCAGCCAGGTGCAGCCGACGCGGTCGGGCTCGTAGCCCATGTTCTCTTCGAGGACACGGCAGTTGCTGACGAGGTTGTCGTGGGTGAGCACGATGCCCTTGGGGTCTCCGGTCGAGCCGGAGGTGTACTGCAGGAGGGCCGGTTCGGCGATCCGTACGGGGGTCGCGCGGGGGCCGTCCGCCGAGGACGGCGAGGGCGACGAGGACGCCGGGGTCTTCGGGGTCTTCGGGGTCTTCGGGGTCTTCGGGAAGGTGGTGTCGTCGACGAACATCCACTGCGGGCGGGGCGCGGATGCCGGGAGTCCGTCCTCGAACTGGGCCACGCGTTCCGCCAGCCTGGCATCCGCGATGATCACGTCGGGAGCACAGTCCTGGACGATCGAGGCGAAGCGCGCGAGGGCCCTCCTGCCGGCGGGCGGGAAGGAGGGCACGGCGGTGGCGCCGGCCCGGAAGATCCCGAAGAGGGCGGCGACGTAGTGGAGTCCCGGGTCGAGGGCCAGGACCACGCGGCGCCCGGTGAGTTCGCGCCGCAGCAGGTCGGCGGCGATGACGGCGGCGTGTTCCGCGAGGTCCTGGTACGTCCAGTCGACGGCCGTGTCGCCCGTGCCGTCCGGCAGGAACCGGAAGGCGAGGCGGGGCGGGAGGCCCGCCCGGTATTCGAGTATTTCCGGCAAGGATGCGGGCCGTTCCTCACGAGCCCACCCCGATATGTGATCCACCGCGCCCCCCGTTACCGCTCTCGAGACCTGGGCCCGTCATCCCTGCGATGCCGGGCCCCGCGTTCCTGTGGTGCCGATTGCCGTAGTGCTGTGGTGCCGTAGTGCTGTGGTTCATGTGGTGCCGTGGTGCTCTTGCCGTGGTGCGGTGGTGCTTTTGCGTTGTGGTGCTTTTGCGCTGTGGTGCGGTGACGTGTCAGTCGGTGCGGATGATGCGCAACTGCCGTGCCGATCCCAGGTGGGCGCCGTCCCGGCCCCAGGCGTCGATCTCCTCGTCCACCCAGCCGTCGCTGCCGGCCGTCCGGGTCCGTGCGCGCAGCAGGATCCAAGGCGAGGCGGCCCGTTCCAGGTTCTCACCGGGCCGGACGGTGAGCTCGATGGTCGGCACCAGCGCCAGTGTCGACAGCACGGCCGCGTAGGACGGCGCCAGCGAGTCCATCAGCAGGACGAACCGGGCCGCGTCCGGCGGTCGCTCGTCCTCCAGCAGCCTGATCCAGGCGACGAGTTCGGGCTCGGGGCCACCCGCGTAGGGCCGCGCGGTGCCGACCGGCCGGATTTCCAGATAGCGGGAAATGGGCACGAACTCCGGTGGAATGGCGAAGATCTCGCAGTCCTCCGGAGGCGGTGCCGTCGGCGCCGTCGGCGCGAACGTCCGCCATTCCGCGGGCTTCGGGGCACCGAAGACCGCCGAGGCCTCCACGTGCGTCCCCTTGGCCGTCACCGCCCGGGCGGTCATCGCCGTGACGGTCCGCCCGGCGCGCGCCAGGGAGGTCTCCACCCGGAATTCGTCACCGATCGTCCGCTGGAAACGCGCGGTGACGCTGCGCAGGGGAATGTCGGGCACTTCGCTCCGCATCGCGGCCGTCATGAGCGCGAGCGTGAGTCCGCCGTGGAAACCGCCGAATCCGTTCAGATGCGTTCCGGCGTCGATCCACTCACCCACGGGCCGGCGCAGCAGTTCCACAGGTGACAGGGACGAAGGAGCGTTCGTCATGCGCACACCGTCCCGGTCACCGCTGACGCGGCTCGGACGGGCGCGGGGGACTCCGAACGGAGGCGGATCTCGATCGTCGACAACAGGCCAGACATTGCGATGAGTTGGATCACACAGGTGACCGTAGAAGGGGCCCATGTCGCCAAGCAAGCAATAATTTTTGTGACCCGCGTCACGGGCGCGTAAATCATGGTGACGGCGTGATGTTCAACACTCTACGGCCCGCTCCGGGCGGGTTGCGGATTCCAACCCGCCCGGAGATAGTCTCCCCGGCGAGTGAGCTCACGATCCGGCTCGGGGGGCCTGTATGCGCGGCGCCGCGGTCACCCCTGCGGTTCAACTCCCCCACGGCGGAAGCCGCGCGCCATATTGTCGCCCCAGGCGGGAACGGTCGGCCCGCGCTTTTCCGGAGCGGGGCCGGAACACCGGACGCGGGCCCCGACGGCGTCCGGCGCGGCCCGTCCCGGCCGGTGGTCCCGTCGATACCCCGGTGACCGGCTCCGCGGCCGGCGCGGAAAAGCGGGCCGGTGGAGTCGACCGGACGCGGCCCGGCATCCAGGAGGGACCGAAGGTGGGTATTGCCATGCCTATAGAGCGAACTGCCGTACAGAACGTAGGAATTCTGGGGATCGGCGCGTACCGGCCGCACCGCGTCGTGGGCAATGAGGAGATCGCCGCCCGCACGGGGCGTACCGCCGAGTGGATAGAACGGCGTACGGGCATCGTCGAGCGCCGCCACGCCGCGCCGGACGAGACCGTCGCCGACATGGCGGTGGAGGCCGCGTGGAAGGCGGCGGCGGACGCCGGGGTCACGCCCGGCAAGCTGGACACCGTCGTCCTGGCCTCCATGTCCGGCCTGCGGCAGACCCCCGGGGGCGCGGCCGGGATCGCGGACCGGCTGGGCGTCAGGGCAGCGGCGTTCGACCTCGACGCGGCCTGCGCGGGCTTCTGCTACGCGCTGGCGCTGGCGGCCTCGCTGGTGCGCGACGGGTCGGCCCGCCATGTGCTCGTGGTGGGCTCCGACAAGATGACGGACATCGTGGATCCCGAGGACGCGTCCACCGCCATTCTGTTCGCCGACGGTGCCGGGGCGGTGGTCGTAGGGCCGCGGGAAGAGGGCGGAATCGGCCCGGTCGTCTGGGGTTCCGACGGAAGTCGGGGCGATCTCATCGCGCACTCCGCCGACTGGCTGGAGTACCGCGACCACCCCGAAATCGCTTGGCCCACGATGCGGATGGCGGGTCCGGAGGTATTCCGCTGGGCGATCGCCGAGATGCCGGAAATTGCCCGGGAGGCAATAGCCGCCGCGGGGATCCGGATGGCGGATCTCGGGGCGTTCGTGCCGCACCAGGCGAATCTCCGGATGATCGAGACGATGGTGCAGCGGTTGTCGTTGCCCGCGCATGTGGCCGTGGCGCGGGATGTGGTGCACTCCGGGAATACGTCGGCGGCGTCGATTCCGCTCGCCGTGGCGCGGCTGCGTGAATCGGGGGCCGTCGGCAGCGGCGATCTGGCGCTGTTCCTCGGCTTTGGCGCCGGCCTCACCTGGGGTGCCCAAGTCGTACGGCTCCCGTGATTCCCCGCGGCACCCTCGCCGGGTTGTACCGTGGTCCGCCCCAGCCGGTTTCGGGACGGTGCGGGGCTGGGGAAAAACCCGCCACCCCGGCCCGCTGACGAAAAGGCAAGGGACGCCATGAACCCACCTCCCCCTTTCGTCCACTTCGGCCCCGAGCCACTGACCGCCGCGCTCCGCGCCGCACCGGCGGAGGGCGTCGCGGAATTCACCGCTTCCTGGGACGACCTGCCGCCCGACACCCACCTCGGCGCGGGGAGGCCGTACCGCTTCCGCCGCTACGGCTCCTTCCGGGTGCGCGGCGGCCGGTTGACGCCCCTCCCCCACGCCGCGTTCTTCCAGCACGGGACGGGGCGGCTCTTCGCCCCGCTGGACGGCGCCGTGGCGGCGGGCGAGGCGCTGCGCGCCCTGGTGTCCGCCCTCCACGAGCGGCTGCCCGGCCCCCGGGACGGCATCGACACCTGCGGCGTCCACCAGATCCGGGTCACGGCCACGGCCGACGCGGAGGGGCACCCGGCCCCCGAGGGCATCCACCGGGACGGTCACGCCTATGTCGCCCAGGTGCTGATCCGCCGTCAGGACGTGCGGGGCGCGGAGTCGTGTCTCTACGACCTCCGGGAGCGGCCCGTCCACCGGGCGCTGCTCGCCGCGCCGTTGGAGACGATCATCCTCGACGACCGCCGCGTGCTGCACGGCGTCTCGCCGATCCGGCCCGTTCCGGGCGCCGGGTCCGGCGTCCGGGACATGCTGCTCGTCGACTTCTTCCCGTCGGCGGCCGGGCGTACATCGGGGCGTGGTTCCAGCGCGGCGATATAAGCGACGGCATAAGCATCGAAGCGGTCGAGCGCGCGCACCGGGACCGAGGGGTGTGCCGGGTCAGCGGAACTCCGCCAGCCGGGGGCGTACGCCGAGGACGGCGAGGGCGGCGGCGGTGAGAACGCCCGCGCCGAGCAGCCAGGGCTCGCTCCCGGCGGTGCCGGCGCCGTCGTGGGCGCGCTCCCGGAAGACCGCCGCGTTGACCTCGATGAGCTTGCCCAGCTCCTTGTTGTAGAGCTCCAGGTGGTAGTTGGAGCCGCCCTGCTGGTAGCTGTTGCACAGCCGGACGGCCTCCACCAGCCGTCCGCTCTCCACCAGCGCGCGGATGCGCCGGTCGTCGCGCTCGTAGTCCTGGTACGCGCGGACCGTGCGCTCGGCGGCGGCCCGCTCGCCGGGGAAGGTGATGTTGCGGAACTCGTCGCCGTAGTAGCCGGTGAAGCGCAGGTCGGAGTGGTCGGCGTCGTAGGCGGCCAGGGCGTCGGCGAGCCGGTTGTCGTACGTGTGGACGTCCGCTCCGGGCAGCCGCAGCAGGCGCTCGCTCTTGTCGAGGAAGCTCTGCTGGTAGCGGTCGCGGCGGTCGGCGTCGAGGAGGTAGCGGGACTCGTCCGCGTTCGCCTCGTACGACAGTGCGCGGGCCCGGCCGAGCGCGAAGACCGAGTCGAAGGAGTCCCGGCGGGCCACGCGCAGGTCCTCGCGCTGGCCGTCGAGGAAGCCGATGCCGAGGCCGAGGAGGACGGCGGTGAGCACGGTCGCGGCGGCCAGGGGGATGTTGACGACGCGCCGGAAGCGGATCGCGAGGAGGACCTGGAGGGCGACGAGCGCGGCGATCAGCAGCAGGCCGAGCAGGCAGACGGTGAGCCGGGTGCCGGACAGGTCGGACCGCTCGGCGGTGTAACGCGCCTCGAAGGCCCGGTTGTTGGTGTCGACGAGGCGGTCGGCCTCGGGCAGCACGACCTCGGTCATGTAGTCGGTGGCCGCCCGGTGGGCGAGGACCGCCTCGCGGGCGGGCCTGCCCGTGGGGGCGCCGGATCTGTCGCCGAGCAGCAGCGCGGCGGCCGCGCGCCGCTCGTACTCCGCCACGTCGGTGATCGTCCGGGCCACCGCCCCGCTCGTCCCGGGGTCCCCGGCGGCGGCCTCCGCGAGCCGCTCCAGTTCCCAGCCCGCCTCGGCGCGCCGGGAGTCGTAGATGCCGCCGGACTCCTTACGATGCGCGGCCTGTTCCGGGGAGGAGCCGTCCATCAGCTGGTTGGCGACCTGCGCGTCCATGTCGTTGAGCGCGAAGTAGAGCTGGGTGGCGCTCTCCACGCGGGGCGCGTCGCGGTGGGCGATGTCCCGCCAGGCGTCGCGGGAGGTGCCGCCGGACACCATCACACAGGCGGCGAGCGCGGCGGCGCAGAGCAGCACGGCGCCGGTGGAGCAGCGGACCAGGGTCGGCGTCCCCGCGGGGAGGCGGGGACGCCGGAGCCGGAGGGCGCGCCGCCGGGGGCCGACGGCCGGCGGCGCGCCCTCCGGTGCGGTCGGCGGCCCGGGGGGCCGCACCGGAGGAGGAGAGGGGACGACAGGAGTGGCCGGTTCTTCTCCGACGGCTGTGTGCGCCATCCTGTTCGTGCCTCTCCCCCGAGAACGCGGCACGTTCGCCGCGGCCCCAGCGTGCTCCGCACACCTGTACGGGGGAACGCCTCTTGATGCGTTCCTGACCCTGCCGTACGGTCTGTTGACGCGTCCCTGACGGCGGGCCCGTTCAGTCGACGGTCTGGGCTATCACGTCCTCGATGCGGGGGGAACGGATGACGTGCCAGACGCCGATGTCGCTGTAGCGGCCGCTGCTGTCGCTCCAGTCGAGGTTCCCCCGCATGCAGGCGCGGTTGGCGTCCAGGAACCGGTGGGTGCTCTCCCGCTCGTCGGCGGAGAGGCCGAAGGAGTCGCAGAGCTGGTCCACCTCGGCGGCCAGCCGCTGGAAGCGGCGGGTGCGCCGTCGCACCATGCGCTGGAGATGGACGACGGCCTGCTCCTGGGAGCAGGAGTGCTCCTTGCCCAGCAGCAGGACGGCGTTGTTGGGGTCGCCGTTCGCCTGGTCCTTCTCCAGCGAGTGCAGGTCGTTGGTGAGGGTGACGACTTCGGCGGTGATGTCCCTGATCTCCAGCATGCACATGCTCTGGTGGATCTCGGGGGGTGCCTCGAAGTGCCCGCACCGCTCGGAGACGTCCAGGACCACCTGGCTGCCGATGCCGTCCCGGCGCAGCTTCATGTAGGAGTCCATGCCGAGCGCGGTGCCGCTCTTGCGGTTGACGGCCTCCGAGACGTAGGTGAGGAAGTACTCCTCCCAGTGCCGTACCGCGCGCCCCCGCCAGGCGGCCGACATGCCCTGCTGGCAGCGGTTCCACAGGCTCGCCCAGAGGCGGGCCAGGGGGAACGAGGGCGAGACGAGGGAGGTCCCGGAACCCTGCCGGGCGAGGGCCGCCATCTCATGGCAGATCTCGTAGGTGGCGGCGGGGTTGCGCCCGAGGGCACCGTCGAAGAGGTCGTCGAAAAAGAAGAAGAAGCTCTGGACGGCGAGGCCGAAGGTCAGCTCCCGTTCGCTGACGTCCGGCAGGAAACCGGCCGCGAGCTTGGCGATGCCCCAGGACCGGTAGCGCTCGATGTTCTGCTGGCTGCTGAGTAACCCCTCGGTGATCAGCCATCGTTCGTTGCGTTCCGCGACGGTGTCCACCAACGGGTTGGTCCTGGTGGGAAATGGTATGTCGAGGGCAATGTCCTGGGGCATCTGGGGCCGGCCTCCTTCGGGCCTTCTACGGACGGAAGAAGGGGAACGCCGCCGCGACTGCGCCGTGTCCCCCCGGACGGTCGGTCGCTACCAGGCTGGTTCTCCGCTGCCTCCCCCGTGTCACCGGCGGCGGTTCGTGGTTTCACGACCCGCCCCCTCCCCCAGCCCGAGCCCTGGCAGGATGGTGCCCTCTAGACGCGAGCGTAAAAACGAAAACCATACATTCGATAGGTGTATTGGGGCACGCGGCGCACTCGGACCGTGCTGCATAGGCATCCGCACTAGTCCGTGCGCTACGCGCCCCCGGCGCGGCTCATCTGCGGCGCAGGGGATTCCGCTCGTTGAGCGGCCCGCCGTACGGCGGGCGCGCCGGCGGCACACGACGGGGGTGGGACGACCCACCGCCGCCCGCCCCTCCCTGACCGGGACGGGTGTACGAGTCGGCGCGGGTACGGTCCCGGCTACGCTGCCCCCGGCATATGGGGATGGCATATCGAGGCGACCGGAATCCGTACACCAGGACGGTGTTGGCCGGGCATGCCGCGGCGGGCGCACCGGAGCGGTATCCGTACCCCCGCGATCACGCGCCCCGGGAGCCGGGAGCATCATGGCTCCGTACAGCGCCCGCACGGCCCGAAGGAGTCCACGTTGAGCAGGACGATCGAAAAGGTGGCGTGGATCCGGGTGGACGGCGACGGCCGGGTGCTCACCGCGCGCTCCCACGGCAAGTCCGCCTTCTACCTGCCAGGTGGCAAGCCGGAGGCCGGCGAGGGCCACGAGGACGCCCTCGTCCGGGAGATCGCGGAGGAACTCGGCGTCGCCCTCGTCCCCGGGAGCATCCGGCACGCCCTGACCGTCGAGGCGGCGGCGGACGGGAAGTCGTCCGGCACGGTGGTCCGGATGGTGTGCTTCACGGCCGAGGGGGCCGGTGAGCCGGCTCCTCGGAGCGAGATCGCGGAGCTGGCGTGGCTGGCACCGGGCGATCGCGACCGCGTCAGCGCCGCCACGGCCCTGGTCCTCGACCGGCTCGCGGCGGCCGAGGGTCTGCCGGGCGCGTAACGCCTCATCTCCGGCGGCCCGTCACGGGCGGGCCGCGGCCCTGCCCGCCGCGCCTGCCCGCCGCGCCTGCCCGGACCCTAGTACTTCAGCAGCTCCACCAAGTCGCCGTACAGCCGGGCGCACGCG
The DNA here is from genome assembly GCF_053594975.1 of Streptomyces sp. NPDC002537. Classification (NCBI taxonomy): domain Bacteria; kingdom Bacillati; phylum Actinomycetota; class Actinomycetes; order Kitasatosporales; family Streptomycetaceae; genus Streptomyces; species Streptomyces sp. NPDC002537. Next base: position 61,094 of record NZ_JBSFWT010000022.1, on the reverse strand, counting down.
GCCGACTCGTCGGTGAAGGTGGCCACGGTGCGCTTCTGGCCGCGCTCGGTGAAGGAGATCTCCCACGCCCCGGACGAACGGTGCAGGGAGTAGAACTCGGAGGCGGGGGCGGCGGGTTCGTGGATGTCGCCGATGCGGTAGAAGTCGTCGGGGACGCCCGCCTTGCGGAGCTCGGCGCGCAGGGTGCGGCGGTCCACGTCAGCCCCGGCCGCGGGACGGGCGGACAACGACGGGCGGGCGGCGGCGCGCGGCGCGGTCGTGGGCAGCTCTTCCAGGTACTTGTTGTCCAGCAGCCACTTGACGTTCACGTCCTTCGGGAGGGTCTTGTCGGCCGCGGTGTCGAGCTTGATCTGCAGGCCCTTGCCGGGCTGGTTGAACCAGGGGGCGATGGCGCCCTCGTAGACGCCGAACGGCTTCTTGACGTTGTAGACATGGTAGTTGCAGGTGGGGCCGCCCGGGTAGGTGCGGAGGTTGGACGGCGGGATGGCGCGGGCGGCGTAGGAGACGTTCGTGGGGGCCAGGAAGGTGCCCGTGGGCTGGCCGAAGCGGTCCACGTGGGTGCCCGCCGACAGCTTGACGACCTTCTTGTCCTTCTCGAAGCCGTCGTTGCCGGGCCACTTCCAGTCCGAGTTGTCGGCCTTCCGCCACTCCTTCAGGAAGACGTCGGGGGCGGGGCTTCCCTTGCCGGTCCGTGTCCAGCCCTTCAGCAGCGGACCGAGCGGGGCCTTGGCGGGGAGGTCGGACGCGCCGAGGAGCCAGTTGTTGTCGAACGGTGTCGAGCAGGTGCCCTCGGCCGTCACCGTCCTCGGGTCGCCGCCGGACTGCGCGTGGGCGGTGCCGGTCAGGGCCGTGCCGGCCAGCACGGTGCCGCATATCGCCGCTGCTATTCGGACCTTGCTCGTCATGGGGGCTCCGGGTGGGCTGGTAGTGACTGGAGTGGCACCTTTGGCCACCACAGAACACTGCAACAGCAGACACACCGGAGGAAGCAGGTATCAGGACGCCCGGATCGGGCTCCGCCCATGCGGCGCGGCGCGCCAAGTCGCCACCAGGGGAATGGCTCCGCCCGCCCGGACGGGCGGATACCCCAGGTAACACACCATCAGATATTGGCTGAACCTGGCGCACCGTCAGGGTGCGCCCGCAGGCCGAAAACCCGTCAGCCCCGGATCAGGTCCGCCGCCTTCTCCGCGATCATGATGGTGGGGGCGTTGGTGTTGCCCCGGGGGATCACCGGCATGACCGAGGCGTCGCACACCCGGAGCGCCTCGACGCCGGTGACCCGGAGCCCGTCGTCGACCACGTCGCCCAGGGCGCAGGTGCCGACGGGGTGGTAGAGCGTCTGGGCGCGGGCACGCGTCCACCGCTCCAGCGCCGCGCGGTCCGTGCCGGACAGCTCGTACAGGCCCCCGAAGTGCCGTGCCAGCGGGCGGTTCGCGCCGATGCCGAGGACGAGTTCCAGGCCGTCGACGAGGCGGGCGAGGTCGCCCGGTGCGGTGCCGTAGCGCGGGTCGATCACGGGCGCGGCGGCCGGGTCGGCGGAGCGGAGGGTGACCGTTCCCCGGCTCCGGGGCGTCAGCAGGGACACCCCGATCGTGAAGCCGGGGCAGGGCGGCGGGGTCAGCCCGTGGTTGTCGAACAGGACGGGGGCTGCGTGCAGTTGAAGGTCCGGCAGCGCGCCGACGAAGCCGCCCGCCTCGACCACGTGGGACGCCAGCGGGCCCCGGCGCGCGCCCAGGTAGCGCAGCACGTTGACGGGTCGCAGGGCGGATTCCATCGTACGGATGCCCCGTACCTCCCAGCCGACGCCGACGGTCAGGTGGTCCTGGAGGTTGTGGCCGACGTGCGGGCTGTCGGCGGCCACGTCGATGCCGAGGGCGGCGAGCTCGGCGGCGGGGCCGATGCCGGACAGCAGGAGCAGCCGGGGCGAGCCGATGGTCCCGGCCGCCAGGATCACTTCGCGGCGGGCGCGGAACTCGGTTGCGCGGCCGTCGAGTTCGGCCGCGACGCCGACGGCGCGGCCGTGGTCGAGCAGGACGCGCCTGACGGTCGTTCGGGTACGCACCGTCAGATTGGGGCGGCGGGCGGCGGGGCGGAGGAACGCGCGGGCGGTGCTGTCGCGGCGGCCGCGCCGTACGGTGGTCTGGTAGTAGCCGACGCCGTCCTGCGTGGCGCCGTTGAAGTCGGGGTTCGCGGGCAGGCCCGCCGCCTCGGCCGCCGCGAGGAACGCCTCGCTGAGCGGGTGCCGGTCGCGGAGGTCGCCGACGCCGAGCGGGCCTCCGGTGCCGTGGTGGGCGTCGGCTCCGCGGGTGTTGTCCTCGGAGCGCGTGAAGTACGGGAGGACGTCGTGGTGGGCCCAGCCGCGCAGGCCGCGGGCCGCCCAGCCGTCGTAGTCGGCGGGGTTGCCGCGGATGTAGACCATGGCGTTGACCGAGGAGCCGCCGCCGAGGACCTTGCCCGCGGGCCAGTAGAGTTCGCGGCCGTCGAGCCGGGCCTGGGCGCGGGTGCGGTGGTCCCAGTCGACCTCGGTCCTGAAGAGCGTCGGGAAGGCCGCGGGGACGGCGATGCCCCGGACCGCGTCGTCCCGGCCCGCCTCCAGGAGGAGGACGCGGGTGCCGGGGTCCGCGCTGAGCCGGTTCGCCAGGACGCAGCCGGCGGAACCCGCGCCCACGATCACATAGTCGTGGGCGGCCCGCTCCGGCACGGTCACTCCTTGTCGGAGTGGCAGACGGCTTCGAGCAGGAAGCCGTGGGGGTCGGTCCAGAAGGTGGCGTAGTAGGGCGGCGGGTATTCGGGGAACTCCCGTGGCGGATGGACGAGTTCACCGCCGAGCGCGGTCACGGCGGCGGCGACCTCCCGGACCCGGGTGCGGGTGCGGACCTTGAAGGCGAGGTGCTGGAGCCCGGTGCGGTGCCGCGAGTACGCGCCGGACGGGTCCGCGCTCCCGTACAGGAAGAGGTAGGTGCCGGATTTGCCGTCCACGGGCCGGTAGGCGTGCTGGGTCGCGTCGCCGAAGTAGGTCTCGAAGCCCAGCAGGGGCACGATCCGGTCGTAGTAGGCGACGGCCGCCCGCAGGTCGGGAACGTTGATGCCGAGGTGTCCGATCATGTGGTCCTGTCCTTCGCGGGGTTCGTCGGGCGGCGGGGCATGGCGACGAGCACCAGCAGCGCGGCGGCGAGGTTGCAGACGGCGGCGATGCCGATCGCCGTCTGGATGCTGTCGGCCAGGGCCCGGCCGGCCGGGTGGAGGATCGCCGTGCGCGCCGCCTCGGACAGCCCGGAGACGTCGGGGCGGCCGCCCGAGGACAACCGGTCGGCGATGCGGGCGCGTTCGGCGGGCGGGAGCGGGAGCGCGGCCAGCGCGCCAGGCAGCCGGTCGCGGAAGTGCCGGATCACCACCGTGCCCAGGACGGCGATGCCGAGGACGCCGCCGATCTGGCGCGAGGTCTGGACGGCCCCGGCGCCCATGCCCGCGCGGTTCGCCATGACCGCGCCGAGCACCGCGATGGTCCCGGGGGTGACGGCGAGGGTCGTGCCGAAGCCGATGAGGACGAACGGGCCCGCGTACTCCAGGTATCCGTCGTCCATCGGCACCCGGGTCAGCGCCAGCAGTCCGAGCGCGGACACGGCGCAGCCCGCGGCGAGCGGCAGCCGGGCGCCGTACCGGCCGGTGACCCACCCGGCGACGGGCGCGGCGACCGCGGTCGCGGCGGTCAGCGGGAGGAAGCGCAGCCCGGTCTCGTAGGCCGACAGCCTTTCGAAGGACTGCAGATGGACGGAGAGGAACAGCAGGACGCCGAACATGCCGAAGAAGGTGACCATGCCCGCGAGGTTGGGCAGGGTGAAGCCCCGGTCGCGGAAGAGGGCCGGGGGCAGGACGGGGGCGCGGGTCCGCAGCTCCCAGCCCGCGAAGGCGGCGAGGAGGGCCGCGGCGAGGGCGAGGGCGGTCAGCACGGCGGGCGAGGTCCAGCCCCAGTCGTCGGCCTGGATCAGTCCGAGGGTCAGGGAGCCGACGCCCGTGGCGAAGAGCAGCATGCCGACGGTGTCGACGGTGCGTCCGGCGTGGCCGCGGTGCCCGGTGAGAATCCGGTGTCCGGCGAGGGCGGTGAGGATTCCGATGGGCACGTTGACCCAGAACACGCCGGCCCAGCCGAAGCGGGTCACGAGCAGGCCCCCGATCAGCGGTCCGCCCGCGAGGCCGAGGCTGCCGGCGCCGGACCAGATGCCGACGGCGGCGGCGCGGACCTTCGGGCCGCCGCCCCGGGCGGTGATGAGGGAGAGCGAGATCGGCATGATCACCGCCCCGGAGGCGCCCTGCAGGCCGCGGGCGGCGAGGAGGACGCCGATGTTCGGGGCGGTCGCGCAGAGCGCCGAGGCGGCGGTGAAGCCCGCGATGCCGGCGAGGAAGACCCGTTTGTGGCCGAAGAGGTCGCCGATGTCGCCGGCGACGAGCATGAGGCAGGCGAAGGTGAGGGTGTAGACGTTGACGACCCATTGGAGTCCGGTGAAGGTCGTGCCGAGGGAGTCCTGGATGTCGGGCAGCGCGACGTTGACGATGGTCGTGTCGATCCAGACCATCAACAGCCCGGTGCAGAGGACGAGGAGGACCGGCGCCATGGACCGCAGGGTCACCGCGTCCCCGCCGGGGACGGCCGTCCTCGGCGCCGTGCGCGCGGACCGCTGCGCCTCCGTCATGTCCCTCCGCCTTCCCGGCCCGGGGGCCTATCGGCTCACCGCCGTGATCCGGCAGTCCAGTTCGGCCGGTGCGGCGAGGCACCGGTGGGTGTGGAGCTCCTCCCCCATGGGCGCGGTGCTGGGGACGAGGCGGTCGGGGCGCGAGCCCGCGAACGCCTCGGGGGCCACCGCGTCCGGCCCGAAGAGGGTGCGGGCGAGGTGGTGGTGGGCGACGTCGACGGTCTTCCAGTGCCCGTCGTCGTCGCGTACGTCGAGCCAGGTGTGGGCGGAGACCTGCGGGCCGACGAGCCAGCCCGTGCGGCCGCGGACCTCGTGCCCGGCGGCGGCCAGCCGGCGCGCGAGCGCGAGCGTACCACTCACGCAGTCGACCAGCCCCCGCTCCGCCATCCAGTCGGCGTCGGCGCGCACGGCGGCGGGCATCCGGACGTAGCGCAGCGGGCGGGCGAGTCCGGCGGCGATATCGGCGCGCAACCGCGGCGACTCCGGACGGGCGTGCACGCCGCGGGTCCGCACCCGGTGGTGGAGGGTGCGGACGGCCCCGGGGCCGGTCCAGTGGCACGGCCGGGGGGCGGTGGCGGGGGCGTCGTACGTGTCGGGTGGCCAGGTCCGCCAGTGACCGTCCCCTTTGTGCCGTAGGCAGGTCAGGGTGGTGTGGAGGTCCCAGTTCCGGACGCGGGCCCAGAGCCGGGGGTCCTGGCGGGCGAAGCGGAGGGACAGCGACAGGGCGACTTCGGGTACGGATTCGCGCGAGCCCGAGTGGACGGCGAGGTTGAACAGGTCGCGGGTGTCGTAGCGCGGCCCGTCGGGCGCGGGCCTGGCGGGGAGCCCTTCGGCGGTGAGCAGGTCCCACACCCGGGGCGGGCAGCGCAGCAGGTGCCGGGCGGCCGCGGCGTCGAGTTCGGGCCGGGCGTGGGCGGGGGGCACGGGGACGAAGCCGTCGAGGGCCGCCCGCCAGCCCGCTTCCGTGCCGTCCGCCGCGGTGGTCACGGCGCCGCGGGTCCGTCGACGAAGCGGGCCACGGCCTCCTCGAACTCCTCGGTCGCCTCGATGAACGGCATATGGCCCGCGCCCTCGATGATCCGGCCGACGGCGTCGGGGATCAGTTCCGTCGCGGCTTCGAGGGTGGAGGCGGACCACAGGTGGTCGCCGTCGCCGATCAGCAGCAGGACGGGCCTGTCCAGTTGTTTCAGCAGGTCGGGGTCGCCGGAGGCCTGGCGGAGCTCGGTGACGCACGCGCGGACCTGGGCCTCCGAGTTGAGGGCGAGGAAGTGCTCGCGCAGGGCGAGGTAGGTGGCGCGGCCGCCGCGTTCGATGGCCTTGTCGGTGAACACGAGCGGATAGAGGTAGTCGAAGACGCCCTCGGCCCGGTGCTGGTCCAGGCGTTGCAGCCAGTCCTTGACCATGAGGCGCATGCGCAGCGGGCCGTAGGGGGAGAACGCGGGGCCGGTGAGGACGAGGCCGCGGACGCGTCCGGGGTGGCGGAGGGCGAAGTCGCGGCAGATGAGGGTGGAGGCGGAGGTGCCGATGAGGTGGACGTCGTCGAGTCCGAGGTGGTCGAGGAGGTCGAGGAGGTCGCCGACGTGGTCGTCGAAGTGGTGGGTGCCGGTGCCGGGGCTGGACACGCCCTGGTTGCGGAGGTCGTAGGTGACGACGGTGTGGTCGCGGGCGAGGCGCGAGGTGAAGTTGCGCCAGGCGGGGGCGACGATGAAGAAGTTGTTGAGGCAGACGATGGGCGGGCCGCTGCCGACGCTCTCGTAGTACAGCTCGGCGCCGGTGCTGGTGGGGCAGCGGCCCTGGCCGCGATAGCGCAGGTCGAGGGAGCCGGGGTCGGCGAAGTCAAACACGGTGGGCCGCCTTCCGCAGTGCGAGGACCTGTTCGGCGGCGCCGTCCTTGAGGTAGCGGGTGGCGAACTCGCCGAGGCGTTCCGGGCTCAGGGGGACGGTGAGGAGGTCGGCGCAGTGGCGCCGGGCCCTGGTCGCGTCGAAGAGCTTGTCCTGGCGCATATAGGCGCCCTGGAAGTCGAGCTCCTTGTTGAACTCGTCGTCTATGGAGGTGAGTTCGGCCGGGTCGGACACCCAGCGCGGGGCGCGGATGCCGAGGGCGCCGGTGAGGGCGGCGAGGGCCTCGCCGAGGCGGGTGGGTTCGGTGTTCGTCAGGTGGTAGATGCCGCCGGGCGCCCCGGCCAGGCCCAGCCGGACGGCGGCCGCGGCCACGGTGTCGACGGGGATGAGGTTGCCGCGGGTGGCGGGGTCGCCGAGGATCGCCACGGGGTAGTGGTCGAGGTAGTTGCCGAGCCGTGGTTCGATCCGCGCCCGGAACGCGGTCAGTTCGTCGACGAAGGTGTAGAGCCCGGACGCGGTCGGCGCGGCGAGGGTCTCGCTGTGGCCGATGACGATGCCGGGGCGCAGGATGCGTACGGTGTCGACGGGCACGTCGGGCATCAGCGCCTCGGCGGCGATCTTGGAGCTCTCGTAGGCGTTGTTGGGGCGGCAGTCCGGGGGGACGGGCTCCTCGGCCAGCAGGCCGGTGCGGTCGCCGGCCACGTAGGCGGTGCTGACGAGGTCGAAGGTGTGGGCGCCGAGCCGGGCGGCGAGGGCGGCGACGTTGGCGGTGCCGGTCACGTTGTGCAGGTCGATCTCGGCGCGGTCGCGGTCGCGGAACTTCAGGGACGCGGCGGCGTGCCAGACCTCGCCGACCGCCGGGGGCAGAGCCGCGTCGGGGACGCCGCAGCCGGGTGCGGTCATGTCGCCGGGCAGCACCCGGCAGCGGGTGATGATCGCGTCGGTGACGTCGGCCATGCCGTAGCCGGCGGCCATACGGGTGAGCAGTCGGGGGACGCGGTGCGCGGCGGGTTCGCCGCGGCCGTCACGGGCCAGGCAGAGGACGTCGGCGCCGGTGCGGCGGAGCAGTTCGAGGACGATCGCGCCACCGACGAGGCCGGTGGCACCGGTGACGAGGGCGGGCGGTACGGGTGCGCCGGACGACGGCGTCATGGGGCGGGCTCCCTGCGGACGGGCGGGGCGGTGCGGTCGTCGATGTGGCGGGCGAGCGCCGTGAGAGTGCCGAAGGTCTGGGGCGCGGTGTCCTCGTCCCAGGTGAACGCGAACTCCCGCTCGATGCGGACGAGGAAGTCGACCAGAACCATCGAGGGAAGCCCGAGGTCGCGCAGAGGCGCGGACGGGTCGAAGCGCGCGACGCCGAGGGACTGGGGCTCCGGGACGACGCGGCCGAGCAGGCGCACGAGACGGTCGAGGGTCCCGGAGGCCCCTCCGGGGGCACCGGGCCGCTCATCGGGGGTGCTCGTGGGGGCGGCCGGCACACCGGGGTCGCCGGTGGCGACGGGCGGCGAGCCAGAAGCACTCGTGACAGCGGACGGCACACCAGGATCACCCGTACCGACAGGCGGTCCGCCGTAGGCACCCACGACGACGGGCCGCCCGCCCAACTCGCCCGCGACAGCGGGCCATCCACCGGAGGCATTCACGGGGGCGGTGGATACACCCGAGCCACCCGCAGCGGCGAGCTGTGCATCAGGGTCACCCGTACCGACCGGCGGTCCGCCGCAGGCACTCGCGGCAGCCCGCCCCCCGCCGGAGGCGTTCCCGGCGCGCAGCCTGTGGTAGAGGTTCTGGACGTCGGCGACGGTGACCAGTTCGGTGAACTCGTCGAGGCCGAGGCCGTCGGGATCGGTGGCGGCTTCGGCGAGGCGGGCCGTGAGGGCGACCCTGGCGAGCGAGTCGAGTCCCAGGTCCTCGCGCAGGCGGGCCGTCAGGACGATCGCGGCGGGGTCGGCCCACGGGGGCACGGCCTCGGTGATCAGGGCGACGACCCGCGGGTCGGGGTCCCGGCCGGGGCCGCCCGCGGCCGGTGTGCGCGTGCTCATCGTGCCTCTCCCGTTCCCTGTTTCCGTTCCTGTGCCGGTGTCTTCCGCGGTGGGCCGGTCAGCCGGTCCCTGAAGTGGTCGGCGATCGCCGCGCGGTCCGGCTTCAGGGTCCGGGTCAGCAGTCCGTTGGCGGCGGTGAACGCCTCCTCCGTGCACAACACCCGGGCCACCCGGGCCGGTTCGGGCAGGGTGCGATTGAGGTCGGCGACGGCCCGGTCGAGTCCGGCGCGCGCGGTGTCGTCGGCCGGGCCGTGCAGGGAGACGACGGCGGTCACGACGTGGGCGTGCTCGCCGCCCAGCAGCACGGCGTGGGCCACGCCCGGCCGTTCGGCGAGGGCCCGCTCGACGGGCTCGGGCTGGAGCTTGTAGCCGGACCGCGTGATGATGACGGACTTCTTGCGCCCCGTCAGGCGGAGGTACGGCCCGTCGAGACGCCCGAGGTCGCCGGTGCCGGTCCAGCCGTCGGGGCGGTAGACGTCGGGATCGGCGGAGGCGCCGAAGTAGCCGGTGCTGCGCGACGGGTCGAAGCGGACGAGGATCTCGCCGTCGGCGGCGATCCGGACGGTGCCGGGGAGCAGGGGCCGCCCCGCGGAGCCGTGCCGGGTGCGGCCCGGCAGGTTCCAGGAGATGACGCCCGCCTCCGTCATCCCGTAGAACTCGTGAAGGGGGAAGCCGAGTTCCTCCATGAGCCGCAGGGTGGCCACGCGGGCGGGGGCCGAGCCGGTGAGCAGCAGCCGCGCCCGGCCGCCGAACTGGTCGTGCAGCTCGGCGAAGAGCCGCCTGCGGAGGCGCTGCCGGAGCGTGCGGAAGGGCACGAGGCGGGTGAGCCGTCGCAGCCGGTCCGCCCTGCGGCGGGCGGGCGCGGGCAGGGCCCGGTAGCGGCCCTCGACGGTCTCGAAGAACGCCGGCGGCCCCACGACGAGGGTGGGTGCCATCGCCTTGAGCGCCTGGTGCAGCCGGGGGACATCCGCGAGCCGGATGCCGAAGCCGTGCCGGACGGCGAGGTACACCATGAGCCGCTGCGGGAAGGCGGTCAGCGGCAGGACCACGAAGACGGCGTCGTCCGCGGTCATCCGCAGCTGGCGGGCGTACTCCCCCAGGGACGCCGCCGTGCCGCGCGCGCTCATCTTGATGCACTTGGGCGTGCCGCTGGAGCCGGAGGAGAAGACGAGCGTGAACACGTCGGCGTCGCACGGCTCGTGGCGGGAGCGGGAGGGGGCCACGGTGGCGCTGCCGGGCGCGTCCAGCGGCGCGACCCAGGGCCGCGCGGGTGCGCGCCGGGTGTATTCGCTCCGCGACATCAGCAGCAGTCCGAGGCCGTACGCGGAGCGCAGCTCTTCCGGCGCGGTGTCGCGGTGGGTCTCGACGGGCAGGGCGACGGACACGGCCCGCAGCCGGATCAGCGCGAGGTCGGCGACGATCCACTCGTAGCTGTTCTCGCCGAGGATGCCCACGTGGGTGCCCGGCACGACCCCGGCCGACTCCAGCGCGGCGCAGGCGGCGAGGACGTCCTCGCGCACCCGGCCGTAGGTGCTGCGCACGATTTCCCGGCCCCGGTAGTACCAGAATTCCCGCCGCGCATATTCCGCGAGGTTATCCACGAGCGCCTGGAATTCGGTATTCGGATTTCCGCCGCGCGCTCCGGACGGCAGCCTCTTCCGGCCCGGAACACGCATGCCCGATCCCCCCGCCGACGGCGTCCCGATCCCCCACCACTGGACCCACCCGACTTTACGAGCGCACCGTCTATGCGACGTCTACCGGGCATCCGCCGCGCACCGGCCGATACGCCTGCTCCGCCGGTCAGGGAATTGCTACCCTCGGATCGGCGCTCCCCGACCGCGGGTACCCCCGATCCGGCCCCGGCGCAACCGACGGCACACGCGCCGAACGGCCGGTTCCCCGGCTCATCCGGAGTGCGCGAGAACTGACTACAATCCGCGCGACCGGAGCGTCGCCCGGAGCCGGCAGGCCCATCGGTGGACGCTGCCGTCCCGCATCACACCTCTGCATCCCGGGGGAACCGTTGAAATTTCGAGTCTTGGGATATCTGGAGATTCGCGGCGCCGACGATCGGGTCCTCGATGTCACACAGCCGCAGCAGCGGGCCCTCCTCAGCATCCTGCTGCTGCACGCCAACCGGCCCGTGCCCAAACACCGGCTGACCGACCTGCTGTGGGGCCCCGGTCCCCCGGCCTCCGCCTGCGGCATGCTGCGGACGTACCTCTGGCGGGCGCGGACCCTGTTCGACGACCCGACCCGGCTGCGCACCCACCCCGGCGGGTACGTCCTCCATGTGGAGCCGGGCGAGCTCGACCTGGACGACTTCCGCCGCCTCGTCGACCTCGGCGAGCAGTTGCTGGACGACGACCCGCACACCGCCTCGCTGCTCCTCCGGCAGGCGCTGGCCCTGTGGCAGGACCCGGTACTCGGCGACCTGCCGCCGACGGCGGCGATGGAGGCGGAGGCGATCCACCTCATGGACCGCCGGCGGCTCGCCGAACGCTCCATGGTCTGGGCCGAGTTGGCGCTGGGTCGGCACCACGAGGTCGTGCCCCGGCTGCGTGCCATGGCCGCGGCCGACCCCTTGGACGAGCACGCGTGGGCGCAGCTGATGCTCGCCCTCTACCGCAGCGGCCGCCAGGCGGACGCCCTGAAGACGTACACCCGGGTCCGCACGCTGCTCGCCGACGAGTGCGGTGTCGACCCCGGGCCCGAGCTGCGCCGCCTCCACCAGCGCATCCTCGACGAGGACGACACCCTGACCTACCGCGGTCCCGAAGCGGCCGAGCCGGGCGGTGACCGGGCGCCGGCGGAGCCCGCCGGGGCGCCGGACCGGAACGATTCGTCGCGCGCACCGCACCAACTCCCGCCGGACATCCCGGATTTCACGGGCCGTGAGGCGGAGACGGACCGGCTGGTGACGTTGCTCGGCGCGGCGGGCCCCGCCGCCGCGCCGCCGGTCGTCCTGGTCTGCGGGCAGCCCGGTGTGGGCAAGACGGCCCTGGCCGTGCACGCGGCCCACCGGCTGCGGCACCGTTTCCCCGACGGGCAGGTGTACGTCCAGCTGGGCGCCACCGCGGACAGCCCGAAGGGCGTCCACGACGCGCTCGGGGAGCTGCTGCGGTCGCTGGGGGTCGCCGCGTGGGCCGTACCGGAGTCCGCGGACGAGCGCGCGGCGCTGTTCCGCACCCGGCTGTCCGGGCGGCGCGTCCTGATCGTCGCCGACGACGCGGCGGGCACCGCGCAGGTACGGCGGCTGCTTCCCGGCATGGCGGGCTCCGCGCTGCTGCTGACGGGCCGGATGCGGCTCGCCGCGCCGCCGGGCGCGACCCTGGTCGACCTCGCGCCGCTGCTCCCCGCCGAGTCCCTGCTGATGCTGGAGCGGATGATCGGCCGGGCGCGGGTCGCCGCCGAGCCCGACGCGGCCCGGCGGGTGACCGCCGCGTGCGCGGAGCTGCCGCTCGCGCTGCGGATCGCCGGGATGCGGCTGGCCGCCCGCCCCAACTGGCCGCTGCGCACCTTCGCGGAGATCATCGGCGACCGGCACGGCCGACTCGACGTGCTGGAGGCGGACGACGTGGGCGTACGGGCCCGGCTCGCCCCGAGCTACGCGGCCCTGGAGCCGCGGGTGCGGCGTGCGGTGCGCCTCCTCTCCCACTGCGAACTGGGCGACTTCGCGTCCTGGGTCATCGCGGTGCTGCTCGGGGAGCCGCACGCGGACGCGGTGGTCGGCACCCTCGTCGACCACTGTCTGCTCACACCGGTCGGTGTCGACGCGACCGGGGAGCCCCGGTACCGGCTGCCGGAGCTGCTGCGGCTGTATGTGACGTCCGGTCAGGACGGGGTGCTGGAGGCGGACGAGGCCGAGGCGGTGCGCGAACGCCTCCTCGACGCCTGGCTGTTGCTGACCCGTGCCGCCGACCGCCGGGTGTCCCGCGTGGCGCACCCGGCCACAGCGGACGAGGCGCGCGGGGAACGGGCCGCCGCCGTCGCGGCGGCGATACCCGGGCGGATGGCCACCCGGATCACCGTGGACGCCTCGGCGTGGTTCGCGGCGGAGGACGCGAATCTGCGGCGGGTGGTCGACCGCGAGTGCGCGGTGCGGCCGGGGACGGCGGCCCGGCTGGCGGACCGTCAGTTCGCCTGGCAGCACCAGCACGGGCTGTTCGACGACGCCGCGCGGACCTGGCAGCGCATCGCGGAGTGCGCGGCGCTGCTGGGCCAGGACGCGACGGCGGCGCACGCGCGCCTGCAGCTCGCGTGCGTGAACGCGGCCCGGGGGCGGGGGCTCCGTCCGGCGTCCCGGTCAGCGGCCCCCGAGCGGGCCGGATGACGGGGACGCGCCCTGCGGGGCCCCGTCGATACGGTCGGTATGGTCGATGTGGTCGATGTGGACTGCCACCGCCTTGAGCCGGGTGTACTCCAGCAGCGCGGCGAACCCCTTCTCGCGGCCGAAGCCCGACCGGCGGTAGCCGCCGAAGGGGAGTTCGACGCCCCCGGCCGCGCTGTAGGTGTTCACGAAGACCTGACTCACGCGCAGTTCGCGGGCCACCGCGTGGGCCAGCCCCACGTCCCGGGTCCATACGCCGGCGCTCAGTCCGTACGTCGTCGCGTTGGCCAAGGCGACGGCCTCGGCGGGGTCACCGAACGGGGTGACGCACAGCACCGGGCCGAAGATCTCCCGCTGGGCGATGTCGGCGTCGGGCGGCACGTCGTCGAAGAGCGTCGGCTGGACGTAGAAGCCGCCGGGCGGGAGGGGACCGGCGGGCACTCCCCCGCCGACGACGAGGCGGGCGCTCTTGCGGCCGCCGTCGATGTGGTCGAGCACGGTGCCGCGCTGGCGGGCGGAGATCAGCGGCCCCAGGTCGGGGTCCTCGGCCCCCGGGCCGATGCGCAGGGCCGTGAACGCCTCGGCGACGGCCGCGGTCAGCCGCGCGTGGACGCTGTGGTGGACGAGGACGCGGGAGCCCGCCGAGCAGTTCTGTCCGGCGTGCTCGGTGACGGAGGCGACGATGCGCGGCACGGCGGTCGCCGGGTCGTGGTCGGGGAACACCAAGTGCGGTGACTTGCCGCCCAGTTCGAGGGTGACGGGGACGATGTTGCGGGCCGCCGCCGTCATGACGGACTGTCCGGTCGCGCGCGATCCGGTGAAGGCCAGGTGGTCGATGCCCGGGTGGGCGGCCAGGGCGGCCCCGGCCTCCGCGCCGAGGCCGGGCACGACGCCCAGGACTCCGTCCGGGAGCCCCGCCGCGGTCGCGAGCTCGACGATGCGGACGGGGGTCAGTGGGGCGTCCTCGGCGGGTTTGAGTACGCAGGTGTTGCCCGCCGCGAGCGCCGGGGCGAGGGTGCGGGCGGTGATCTGCATCGGGTAGTTCCACGGGATGATGTGGCCGCAGACGCCGTGCGGTTCCCGGAGGGTGTAGGCGAGCAGGTCCGGGTGGTCGAGGAGGGTCTGCCCGTGGAGGGCCTCGGCGGTGTTCGCGTAGAAGTCGAAGTAGCGCGCGGCCACGTCGGCGTCCGTGTACGCCTGCCCGATCGGCTTGCCGGTGTCCAGGCACTCCAGCTCGGCGAGTTCGCGGCGGTGCTCGCGCAGGGTCCGGGCGACGGCCCGGCAGGCCGCCGCCCGGTCGGCGGCGGTGGTGCGGCGCCAGGTCCTTTCGTAGGCCGTGCGCGCCGCCGTCACCGCCCGGTCGACCTCGGTGGCCCCGCAGCGGCCCACCCGGGCGCAGGGCAGCCCGGTCGACGGGTCGAGGTCGGCGAAGGTGTCCCGCGCGGGGACGCGCCTGCCGTCGATGAACGCTTCCGCCACCGGTAGTTGACGGTGGGTCATATCGCGGCCGCCGTACCGGGGAGCGAGCCCGCGAGGATCGCCGCCAGCTCCGGGCGCGCCACGTCCCGGGGGCAGCAGGCCAGCAGCCGCTCCTGCCGGGCCGCGCCCTCGGTGAGCGCGGGGATGTCCCGGGCGGTGTACCCGAAGTCGGCGAGGCCGCGGGGGCCTCCGGTGTCGGCGACGAGGTCGAGGATGGTCTGCGGCAGCAGATCGGCGCCGTTGCGCGGGGTGGTCCCGGCGGGGTTCGCGCCCAGCAGCTCCGCGGCGCGCAGGTGCCGCTCCGGGGAGGTGGGGTAGGTGTACGCGAACGCGGTGGGCGCGGTGACGACGACGGCCTGCCCGTGCGGGACGAGCGGGTGGTCGACACGGTAGTCGCGGGGCCGGTAGTCGGAGACCAGGCCCGCGATCGGATAGGCACAGGCGTGCGGGATGTGGGTGCCCGCGTTGCCGAAGCCCATGCCCGCGAACAGCGCGGCCCGGCTCATCCCGGCGCGCGCCTCGATGTCGTACGGGTTGAGCACCGCCCTGCGGAGGTAGCGGCCGACGAGGACGAGGGCCTGCTCCGACCAGACGTCGCTGATCGGGTTGGCGCCGACGTAGAGAGGGCGGTCCCCCGGCGAGGGGTAGGGGGGCCGCCGGTCGTAGGGGCGGGCGGTGTAGGACTCGCAGGCGTGGGTGAGGACGTCGTAGCCCGATGCCGCGGTCACCGCGGGTGGGGCGGTCACCGTGTTCAGGGGGTCGACGACCGCGACGGTGGGGCGGAGCCGCGGGTCGGAGATGCCGGTCTTGACGCGTTCGGCGACGACGCCGAGGGCGACCATGGCGGTGCACTCGCTGCCGCTGCCCGCCGTCGTCGGCACGGCCACCAGGGGCCGGAGCGGCCGGGGTACGGGGGCGCCCGCGCCGATCGGCCGGTTGAGATAGCGGTGTATCCCGCTCTCGGGGCAGCTCCGCAGCAGGTTGATCACCTTCGCGGTGTCCATGGAGCTGCCGCCGCCGAGCCCGATGTAGCTGTCGAAGTGCCGGGTGCCGAGGGAGGCGGCGGCGGCTTCGCAGCCGCGGTCGGTGGGCTCCACCTCGGCTCCGTCGAAGACGGTGACCTCGATGCCCTCGCTCTCCACGAGCTTCCGGACCCGCTGGGTCAGGTCGAGGCGGGCGAGGCCGGGGTCGGTGACGAGCAGGGTCGACCGGACGTCGAGGCGGCGGAGTTCGTGGCCGATCTCGTCCGTGGCGCCGAGTCCGTACCGGACGGGTGGGGCCTGCCAGGTGATGACGGTTTCGGTGGGGTACTCCATTTTTTCCTCCTGTCGGGGTGCGGTATTCCGCCCTGGACCCCGCGCCTACCGGGGTGCCCCGAGGGCCCGGTTCGCGACTGTCGGCCGTGTGTGGCTTGTCGCGCAGTTCCCCGCGCCCCTGACGGGGCCCGGCACCCCGCCCCGCAAGGGGCGCGGGGAACTGCGCGAGCGACCACAGCGGACCCGCAGCCACGCACCGGGCCCAGGGGGCACCCCGGTGGGGGGACGTCAGCCGTCCAGCTCTGCCATGCGGTGCGCCGGGTAGCGGTCACCCGCCGCCCGGGAGGGCGACACGGTCGCGCCGATCGCCGTCAGTTCCTCCCCCGTAAGGGAGAGCGACGCCGCCGCCACGTTCTCGCGGAGGTAGCGCACGCGCTTCGTGCCCGGGATCGGCACCACGTCCTCGCCCCGTGACAGCAGCCAGGCCAGGGCCAGTTGGGCCGGAGTGGTCTCGTGCCGGCGGGCGAGAGCCCGCAACGGCTCGATGAGGCCGAGGTTGGCGGTGAAGTTCTCCGGCTGGAAGCGGGGGCTGGCCCGTCGGTAGTCGCCTTCGGCGAAGGCGTCCGGCGAGGTCAGCGTGCCCGTCAGGAAGCCGCGCCCGAGCGGGCTGTAGGCGACGAGGCCGATGCCGAGCTCGCGCAGGGTGGCCAGGAGGCCGTTCTCCACGTCGCGGGACCACAGGGAGTACTCCGACTGCACGGCGGTCACGGGGTGGGTCGCGTGGGCCCTGCGGACGGTGTCCGGGGACGCCTCGGAGAGCCCGATGTGGCCGACCTTCCCGGCCGTGACGAGCTCGCCGAGGGCGCCGACGGTCTCCTCGACGGGCACGGCGGGGTCGACGCGGTGCAGCTGGTACAGGTCGATGCGGTCGACGCCGAGTCTGCGCAGCGAGGCGTCGCAGCAGGCCCTGGCGTAGGCGGGGCTGCCGTCGATGCCGAGCCAGGTGTTGCCGGGGCCGCGGCGCAGCCCGAACTTGGTGGCGACGGTGACCCGTTCGCGGAGTCCGGCGACGGCCTTGCCGACGAGTTCCTCGCCGGTGTGCGGGCCGTAGACGTCCGCGGTGTCGAGGAGGGTCACGCCGAGGTCGACGGCCTCGCGGATGGTTCGGACGGCGGCGGCGGGGTCGGCGGCGCCGTAGAAGTCGGTCATGCCCATGCAGCCGAGGCCGATGGCGGAGACCTCCAGGGCGCCGAGGCGGCGGGTGGGGAGCGGCGGTGTCATGAGTCCGTGCTCACCTCTTCCAGGACCTTGCCGAGGATCTCCATGCCCTGGTCGATCTGGTCGAGGGTGGTGCTGGCCGGGGGGACGAAGCGCAGGACGCCGCCGCCGCGGCGCACACTGAAGATGAGGCCGGCCTCGAAGCAGCGGCGGCCGATCTCGTTGCCCTCGTCGAGGGCGGGTTCCTTGGTGTCGCGGTCGCGGACGAGTTCGACGCCGACGAGCATGCCGCGGCCGCGCAGGTCGCCGATGATCTCGTAACGCTCCATCAGGGCGGCGAGGTGCTCGCGGAGGCGGATGCCGAGGGCGCGGGCCTTGGCGGGTACGTCCTCCTCGACGACGATGTCGATGCTCGCGGAGCCGGCGGCGCACAGCAGCGGGTCGTTGCTGTGCGAGCGGGTGACGGTCAGCCCGGCCCCGACGGCCTTGTCCTCGATCGCGTCGGTCGTGGTGACGGAGCTGATGCCGACGCCGCCGCCGAGGTGCTTGGCCAGGGTGACGATGTCGGGGACGACCTGGGTGCCGTCCTCGTCCGTGAAGCCGAACAGGGTGCCGAGCTTGCCCAGTCCGGTCTGCTCGTCGTCCACGATGAGGAGCATGCCGCGTTCGTGGCAGAGCTCCCGCAGCCGGGCGAGCCAGCCCTTGGGCGGGTCGATGACGCCGCCCGCGCTGAACAGCGGCTCGGTGATGACGGCGGCGGGCTGGTCGGTGGCCTGGGCGTCGACGAGCTCGAAGCTCGCGTCCAGGCAGGCGAGTCCGCAGGACGGGTACGTCTTGGCGAGGGGGCAGCGGTAGCAGTAGGGGGCGAGGAGGGCGTAGGAGTCGCCGGAGAGCGGGCCGTGGCCGCGCCGCCAGCCCGCGAAGGTGACGGAGCGGGCGCTCGCGGACAGGCCGTGGTAGCTGACGTGCGGGCTGAAGACCTCGCGGCCGCCGGTGTGGATCCGGGCGAGCAGCAGGGCCATCTCGTTGGCGTCGGCGCCGGACTCGCCGAAGAGGCTGCGGGTGAGCGGGTCGGGCAGCAACTCGCCGAGTTTCGCCGCGAGTTCGATCTCGTGGACGTTGAAGTGGCTGCTGTGGGCGTGCAGCATCGTGTCGCACGCCTCCTGGATGGCGGCGAGGATGCGCGGGTGGTTGTGCCCGAGGGCGGCGCACATCTGGCCGGAGTTGAAGTCCAGGTAGTCGTTGCCGCGCAGATCGGTGACGACGGAGCCGCGGGCGGACGCGAACACGGGCCCGTTGAAGGCGCTCGTGTCGATGCGGCCGCGGAAGCTGTACCGCTGAGCGGCGTCCAGCAGCTCGCGTTCGCGCCGGGCGATGTCCGCCGCGCCCGCGGGCGGGCCGGACGGGTGCTCAACTGTGGTCATCACTGACTCCTCGTTCTGCTGTCGGGCGGAGCACGGACTCGCACACCGCCGCCAGTTCGGTCACGTGGGTGGAGAACAGCGTCCAGTGGTCGCCCGGCACCTGGACCGCGCGGAACCGTCCGCCCGCGGCGTAGGGCCCCCAGCCGTAGGCGTCCGGGCCGGTCGTGCCGGTGCCGTCGTGGGTGCCGTCGCGGGTGTGGACGAGTGTCATGTCCCCGGCGTAGGGCGGCGGGGTCCAGCCGGCCAGGGCGCGGGCGTTCTCCACGTAGACGGCCGCGAACCGGGCGACCTCGTGCGGGGCGAGGCCGGAGCGGTCGCCGCCCGCGCGGCGGCGGATCTCGGCGGCCGCGGCGTCCAGTTCCGCGTACGGGGCCGTGACGGGCGGGTCCTGGCCGAGGGCGCGGGAGACGAATTCGACGGCGCGGGCCCGGATCGCGGGGACGTCGGGCGGCCGCAGGTCGCAGTCGAGCAGCAGCACGTGGTCGACCCGCTCGCCGTCGGCGGTCAGGGCGGCGGCCATCTCCAGGGCCACGGCGCCGCCCATCGAGTAGCCGCCGAGGAGGTAGGGGCCGTGCGGCTGGACGTGTTTCATGTGGCGGACGTAGCGGGCGGCCATGGCGGGCACCGTGCGGTCGCCGCGCGTGGCGTCGTTGCGGCCGACGGCCTCGAAGCCGTAGGTGCGGACGAGGTGTTCCAGGCGCCGGGCGAGCTGTCCGAGCACCAGGACGTGGCCGCCCATGCCGTGCACGCAGAACAGCGCGGGCCGCTCGCCGCCGGGCGGCGAGAAGCGGACCAGGGTGCGCTCGGCGGCGTCCTCGGGCGTGTGGGTGGTGATCCACCGGGCCATACGGCGCACGGTCGCGAACTCGGCGGCGCCGCGCCGGGGCAGCCGGACCATCAGGTCGCGTTCGACACCGGCGACGAGTTCCGCGGCGAGCAGGGAGTCGCCGCCGAGGTCGAAGAAGTTGTCGTCCATGCCGACCGGGGTGCCCAGGACGCGCGTCCAGACGTCCCCGAGGGTCTTCTCCAGGCCGGTGCGCGGCTGCCCGCCCGTGATGGCCGTCATCCGCGGTCCGCCCCGGACAGCGGTGCGGGCACGCGGGCGATCTCGTCGAGGCCGCCGTGCAGGTAGGCGTCCCGGGCGGCGGCGCGGCGGATCTTGCCGGCGCTGGTCTTGGGGACGGTGCGCCGCCGGATCAGGACGAGTTCGGCGAGGCGCAGGCCGCAGTCCCGGGCGACGGCGCGGCAGGCCGCAGCGCCGACGGCGGTGGCCTCGGCGGGCGTGCCGTCGTACTCGGCGACGGCGACGACGCGGGAGCCGTCCGTGCCGTCCGCGCCCTCGGTGTCGAAGGCGGCGGCGCAGCCGGGCCGCAGCCGGTGGTCGGCGGACCAGACGGCCTCTTCTATGTCCTGCGGATAGTGGTTCCGCCCGTGCACGATGATGAGGTCCTTGAGGCGCCCGGTGACGTACAGTTCGCCGTCGCGGACGAGCCCGAGGTCGCCGGTGCGGAGGTACGGTCCGGTGCCGGGCGCGTCGGCGGGGTGTGCGGCGAAGGTGGCGGCGGTCGTCTCCGGGCGGGCCCAGTAGCCGGCCGCCACGCCGGGGCCGCGCACCCAGATCTCGCCCTCGGCGCCGTCCGGGCGGGTGCGCAGGGTGTCGGGCGAGACGATACGCACCTCGGTGCCGGTCACCGGGCGGCCGACGCCGACGACGAGGGGGCCGGGCCCCGCGCCCGTGGGCGGGCCGGTGACGCGGACCCCGGTGCCGGGGTCGGGTCCTGACACCATGAGCGTGGCCTCGGCGAGCCCGTACCCCGGGGTGACGCGCCCGGCGGTGAACCCGGCCGCCGCGAAGCGCTCGGTGAACCGTTCGACGGTGGAACGCCGTACCGGCTCCGCCCCGTTGACGGCGAGCCGCCACGCGGAGAGGTCCAGGGCGGCGGCCCGCTCCGGGGTGGCCTTGCGGACGCACAGGTCGTAGGCGAAGTTGGGGGCGGCGCTGAAGGTGCCCCCGAAGCGGGTGAGGTTCTCCAGCCAGCTCAGCGGGTCGACCATGAACTCGAACGGCGAGGAGAGGACGGCGTCGATCCCCGAGCAGAGCGGCAGCAGGATGCCGAGGATCAGGCCCATGTCGTGGTACGGCGGCAGCCAGGACACCTGGCGGTCGTCGGGCGTCAGCCGGAAGCGGTCGCGCATCGCGGCCATGTTGGCCAGGAGTCCGGCGTGGGTGACGACGACGCCGCGCGGGTCCCCGGTGGAGCCGGAGGTGTACTGGAGGAACGCGGTGTCCCCGGCCGCCGTGGAGCGGCCCGGCGCGGCCGCTTCGGAGTCGTCGACGGTGTCGGTGGCGAGGCCGGGGACGCCGCGCAGGCCGGGGTTGCTCCGATAGTCCGCCAGGTGTTCGGTGACGGTGGCGAACAGCGCGGGCCGGGCGTCGTGGACGATCGCGGCGACCCGGGCGGCGCCCGCCGGGGTGTCCGGCGGGTTCGCGGGCACGGCCACGGCGCCCGCGTACAGGCAGGCGAGGAACGCCGCCACGTACTCGGGCCCGTGCGGGTGCAGCAGCAGGACGCGGTCGCCCGGCCGGACCCGGGCGCGCAGGGCGGCGGCGAGGGCCGACGCCCGGGTGTCCAGGGCGGCGCGGGTGACCGCGAGGGTGTGTCCCGGGGCGTCCGGTTCGCGGGAGTCCGCGACGAAGCGGAAGGCGAGGTCCTCGGGGGTCCGCTGCGCCCGGTCCCGGAGCAGCGCGTCCAGCCCGGCGGTCAGCGGCCGGGGCATCGAGCCGATCGACATGTCGTGTGCAGTCCGTTCTGTGCTCGTCCGCACGCGGGCGTGCGGCGGAGGGGTCACGGTCGTGCGGGCCGGGGCCGCGTCTCGGGGGCGAGCCCGGCCAGCGCCGCGTGGAGGACGCCGGTCGCGGCTCTCGGTACAGCGTGGCGCCATCCGGGGTCGTCCGGGGAGAACGCCGCGCTCATCCGCCGCCCGATGCCCGCCGCGAGGGCGGGCCGCCGTTCGGGGTGGAGCCACAGCCAGTTGTCGGCGCGCAGCGCGGTGAGCACGGCGAGGCCGTCGGCCGTGCCCATCTCCAGGGTGATCGCGGTCAGCCGTGCGCCGTCGCCGAGGACGTCGGCGACCAGGCCCGCGGTGTTGCCGGTGATCGGGGTGGAGCTGGAGGTGCCGTCCTCGGAGACCGTGAGCGCGGGGCCGTACCAGGCGCGGGCCCGGTCGAGGGCGCCCGGGTCGCGGCCGCCGCGGAAGATGGGTTCGACGGCGGCGCGGGCGCCGAGTCCGGTGTGGAGGTCGACGTACGCGACGTGTTCGGCGCCCGCGGTGTGCTCGGCGACGACTTCGCGCAGCGTCCGGTGCGACCAGGTCGGGGCGGTGCCGCCGTAGAAGAGGCCGTCCGGGTGGGTCCACTGGCCCTGGGTGACGGCCTGTTGGAGGGTGCGGAGGCCGTGTACGGCGGCGTACGCGCCGAGGGCGGCGTCCGCCTTGTGGTGGGCCGGGCCCTCCCAGTCGTCGGGGACGAGGGCCGGGTGCAGTCCGGGGTAGCGGGCGTTGGCCGGGGGCCGGGCGTGGTCGACGAAGTTGCGGTTGAGGTCGATGTTGTCCTCGTCGACACGGCGGCGGTGGGCGAAGCCGAAGGGGTTGAGGGCGTGCACGGCGACGAAGGCGACGTCGGGGGTGCCGTAGGGGTAGCCGTCGGCGATGAGCGCGGACTGGACGGCGGAGCCCGCGTAGCCCTCGATGCCGTGGGTGCCGCTGACGCAGAGCACGACGCGGCGCGCGCCGGGCGGCCCGAACCGGGCCACGTCCGTGTACAGCCGTTCGCCCGCGGGGCCGGTGGCGCGGTCGTTGCGGTGGCCGCGGGGGGTGACGCCGCGGGCCGCGGCGCGGGCGAGGAAGGTCTGCCGCGCCGTCGGGTAGCTGTCGGGGAAGTGTCCGGTCATCGGGCCGCTCCCCGGGCCGCCGTACGGGCGTGGAAGGCGCCGAGCAGGGCGTGCGCCGCGTCGCGGGTGCCGACGTCGAAGACGCACAGGACGCGGTCGCCGGGCCGGGTGGTGCGGGCGAAGTAGGCGTTGACCGTGTCGTCCCGGCACAGCGGCAGCCCGGGGTAGAGGTCCGGCGGGACCCCGGCGCCGGAGATCACCCCGGTCTTGGGGTCGAAGGGGTGCCCCGGGGACAGCCGGGCGGCGATGTGCTCGGCGCGTTCCAGGTGCGTGCCGTCCTGGGGCGCGCCCGAGCAGTCGGGGTAGAGCGAGGTGCCGGGAATCCGGGTGAAGGCCCGCATGCCGCAGTAGACGACCGGGTTGTACGTCTTGAGGGCGATCAGGCGCGGCAGGTCGTCGGCGGTGTGTCCGAGGGCGTCGAAGTGGGCGCCCCAGGTGGCGCGGAACAGCCCGGTGCGGCGCAGCCCTTCGGCGACGAACTGGGTGGTCGCGTGGAGCAGTGGCTGCCCGGTGGGGAGGTGTCCGGGGCGGGTGGCGAGGGCGCCGACGGCGCCTCCGGTGGCGGGGTCGACGGCCACGGTGATCAGGCCGGCGGACCGGAACATGTCGCGGCGCAGGGCGAAGAGTTCGCGCATGCGCAGGCCGGGCAGGGCATCGACGAGTCCGTCGACGAGCCAGCGCTCGCGCTCCGCGGTCAGCTCCCGCGGCGGCCTGATGTGGATCAGCCGTATGGCACGGCGGTCCGCCGTGGCCGTCGTCATCGTGTCTCCCCCGTTGTGCGTGCCGCCGGTGCGGATCTCATGCCTCGAGCGGGGCGGGCAGGTCCAGGCGCTGGTGCGGGTCGACGGTGAGGCGGTGGAGTTCGAGGAAGTAGAGCTGCCAGAGCTGGTAGATGTCCCTGAGGTGGGCGAGGGTGCGGGCCTGGTCCTCGGAGGTGCGGACGAGGCCGGCGAGCACGTCCCAGACGAAGTCGTCGTGGTCGTCGTCGAGGTCGGTGCCGACGTGGGCGCGCTGGCCCTTGACCTTGTCCGCGCCGAGGGACTTCTCCAGGTTGTCCAGCCAGGAGGGCTGGGTGCGGGTGGTGGTGTACTCGACGAAGTAGACGCTGGCGACCAGGGCGAGCGGGCTGTTCTCGTACTCCAGGCCGTACTGGAGGTAGCCGGTCAGGAGCTTGGTCGACAGCAGGGGTTCGGTGCCGTAGATCTCCTCCTTGGTGACGCCGACCTTGGCGAGGTCGGCGGCGAAGAGGGCGTCGTGCAGCATCTCGTCCTCGGTGTAGTGCGCCCACTTCTTGGCCGTGACGGGGTCGGTCTTGGTCCAGTGGCGGAGCGCGAGGGCGTCGACGGTGCGCTTGCGGCGGAGCCGGAGGATGGTCTCGATGTTGTGGCGCTTGTAGTAGGCGAGGTTGATCTCCTTCGCCTCCAGTTGGTGGCGGGCGGAGGGGATGGTCTCGTAGAAGTCCTTGATACACAGGTCGAGGTAGGCGTCCACCCGGGTGCGGAAGTCCCCGTTCTTCATGCGGTCCTCTCCTAGTCTGTCCGGCACTGGCCGACGGGCTGTCAATGGCAGCCGCATCCCGCCCTGTTGGTCCGCCTCAGGCGGCGGGGGGACGCGGTGGCGCCCAGCAGGACCTCGCCGGTTCCGTCGACGACGGCGGAACCGGGGCACAGGAAGGTGAGCGCGAAGCGGGTGAAGGGGGTCAGCCCGAGTCCGAGGTGCACCACGCCGTTCGTCGCTCCGTAGACCTCGTTGAGGCCGCAGTTGGCGGGGACGGTGGCCATGTCCGTGTGGATGCCGAAGCCGAGTTCCCACACGGGCCGGTAGCGTTCGTCGGCGTCCAGGAGCGCGTCGAGGGCCTTGGCGGCGGCCGCGGCGGCGGGGTGGGCGGTCCCGGGGCGGCAGGCCATGATGGCCCCGGCGGTGACGGTGACGACGACGGGGTGCCGGTGCAGCGGCAGCAGTTGTCGGAAGAGGTCCTCCTGCGGCCGGGCGAGGGCCGGGTCGTGACCCGCGTGCACGATCGGCCAGCCGTGCAGGGTGAGTTCGCCGTCGAGGTCGAGACGGCGGTCCGCGTCGAAGCCGGTGATGGGCAGGGGCAGGACGCTGATCTCGCCGCTCGGGGCGATCTGCTGCTCGCCGGGGCCGAGGGGGCCGGCCTGGAGGTTGACCTCCAGGTCCGGGTCGCCGAGGCCGACGGCACAGGAGGTGCCCATGCCGGCGTCGACGATGCGCAGTTCGTCCGCCTCTTCCAGGCCCGTGAGGAACCGGTCGGCGCGGGCGGCCTGTGCGGCCGGGTCGGTGCGTTCCAGTACGGACAGGAAGTAGCGGAGGTGCCCCTTCTCCACCGGTGTCGACCCGCACGGCACGACGGCGATGCGGCGGGCGCCGACGGCGGCCGGGTCGGGCGAGGTCACGAACGTCCCCGGGCGGATCACGAGGAGGTCGGCGGTGTCGGGGACGCGGGTCTCCAGGAGGCTCTGGAGGGTGTCCTCGGGGCCCGCGGCGACGACGAGCGCCTCGGCGTAGTCGTGCGGCCCCTCGATGACGAAGTCACCGGCCGTGGACTCGTCGGTGATCAGGCAGAAGGTTCCCTCGGGGGCGGTGAACTGCCGGTAGGCCGCCGGGTGTACGGCCAGAGGGGGTTCCACGGCTTCCTCCTGGATCGACGACTGAATCGGCGACTGAATCGGCGGGGATCGACGGCGGGGCGGCGGCGGGGTGTGCGACGCTGGGGTTCGGCGGGTGGGCCGGGCATCAGTCGGCCCACCCGCCTCCTGACGCGGCGGGTCCGGCCGCGGCAGGCCTGCGTTCAGCCCGTCGTGGGGCCGGTTCCGCCGTTCCTGCGGGGTCAGCCCAGAAGGGTGCCCAGGTAGTTGCTGTTCTTCTTGACCTTGATCTTCTTGTCGGTCTGCTGCACTGCGGATCCTCCTTCCGGACAGCTCGGTGGCGTTCTCCCGTACGGGAGTTCATGGGCGCGGCCCGGACGCGGAGCCCGGCACCGCGGTGGCGACGCGGTCCTCGGCGTAGCCGCCGTCGACGCCGAGGACGCGCGTCCCGGTGTCGGTGTAGACGGTGGTCCCGGGAGAGATGATGTCGAGGTGGTACTGGGTGTACGGGGTGAGCCCGAGGCCCCAGTGCAGACAGCCGTCCGTGCCTCCGTACACCTCGTTCATCGCATGGTTGCCGGGGAGCAGGTCGAGGCTGGTGTTGAGGGCGTGGCCGATCTCCCAGACGATGCGGTAGCGCGAGTCGACGGCGAACATCGCCTCCAGCATGTCGACGGCCGGCTGTGCGGCCGGGGTGTCGGCCCGCAGTCCGGTGATGGCGCCCGCCTCGACGCGGGCGACGACGGCGCCGCCGGTCATCGCCGCGAGCTCCCCGTGGACGCGGGCCTGGTCCCGGCGGGTGTAGGACGGGGTCCCGTTGTGCAGGATCGGGTATCCGGAGAGGACGATCTCGCCTTCGAGCGGCAGCCGCATGTCCTCGTGGAACTCGGTGATCTCCACGGGCAGCACGCTGATCTCGCCGGACGGCACGATCTGCTGCTCGCCCCAGTCCAGGGGGCCGGCCTGCTGGTTCCACTCCAGGCCGTCGTCGAGATGGCGCAGGACGGCCCGGGTGCCGCGCCGGTCGTCGCGGTAGACGAGGTGGCCGGCCGCTTCGAGGCGGTCGAAGAAGGTGTCGGAGAACGCGCCCTGTTCGGCCGCGGAGGTGCGCTCCATCACCCGGAGGAAGTGCCGCACGGTCTCCGGTGTCGTGGGCGTGGAGTTGCAGGCCATCGCCATCAGTTTGCGCCGGGGTCCGAGGTCCTCGGGGCGCGGTGACGCGAAGAAGGCGTGCGGCGAGATCGCGAGGACGTGGGCGGGTTCGGGGACGCGGTCGCGCAGGACGTCCTCGAACGTCTCGCCCTCGTCCATCGGGACCTTCAGGCAGGTCTTGTAGCCGCCGCCCCCGGCGATCCCGATCTCCGTCATCAGCCCGGGATTGGTCACCAGACAGAACACCGCGCCCTGCGGGTCCCCGAACTGCTGGAGCCGATCGGGGTCGACCACGATGACCGGGCTCATCAGCGACCCACCTCCTGGCGCGGCGCGGACTGCGGAAGTACCGATGCCTTGCAACGTAGGCGCAGCCCGGTCTGCGGGGCGTCTACCGGGCGTCCACGGCGTGTACGCGGGGCCCTGGGGCGTTGCCAACGGGGCGGTGGACCGGGCATGTTCGACGCACTGCTGCACTTTCGAGACGACGGTGCCTGGGGGCGCGTGTGGAACGGACGGAGCCGTCGGCGCTGCGCGGTGCCGCCGCCGAGTGGGCCGCCC
Source organism: Streptomyces sp. NPDC002537 (assembly GCF_053594975.1). Lineage (NCBI taxonomy): Bacteria > Bacillati > Actinomycetota > Actinomycetes > Kitasatosporales > Streptomycetaceae > Streptomyces > Streptomyces sp. NPDC002537. The sequence goes on along the minus strand of NZ_JBSFWT010000022.1, from coordinate 34,537 downwards.
TGCCGGTCGCCGGGCGGCTGGCCCTGCTGGCGGCGGTGCGCCCGCGGATCGTCGCGGTGGCGGAGCGCTGGGTGGCGGAGTCGTGCCGGGCGAAGGGCATCGCCCCGGGGTCACCGGCGGCCGGGGAGGAATGGCTCACCGGCCCGTATCCGCTGCTCGCCTACGTCGACGCGCTGGCGGCGACGCTCCGGGCGGTCGGCGCGGGCCGCGATCCGCTGCGGCGCGCCCGGTTCGCGGCCCGGCCCGGCGGCCGGACGGCGGTCCGCGTCCTGCCGTACGAGCCGGCCGACCGGCTGCTGTTGTACGGGTTCCGGGCGGAGGTGTGGCTGGCGCCGGGCGTGGACGAGGCGCGGGCGCGGGCCGGGGCCGGGCGGGGCGCGCGGCCGGAGGCGGGCGGGGTGTGTCTGGTCCTGGGCGCCGGGAACATCAACTCCATCGCGCCGCTCGACGTGCTGCACCGGCTGTACGCGGCCGGGACGGTGGTGCTGCTGAAGCTCAACCCGGTCAACGACTACCTGGCGCCGTTGCTGCGGGACGTCTTCGCGCCGTTCGTCGAGCGGGGGTTCGTGCGGATCACGACGGGCGGCGCGGCGGCCGGGTCCGCGCTGGTGAACGACCCGGACGTCACCTCCGTGCACATCACCGGGAGCGCCGCCACGCACGACGCGATCGTGTTCGGCCCCGGGCCCGAGGGGGCCGCGCGCAGGGCGGCGGGCAGGCCTCTCCTCGGCAAGCCGGTCACGAGCGAACTCGGCGGCGTGGGGCCCGCAGTCGTCCTCCCCGGCCCGTGGAGCCGGGCGGACCTGCGCTTCCAGGCGCGGCACCTCGCGGCGCAGAAGCTGAGCAACAACGGCTTCAACTGCGCGGCCGTACAGGTGGTGGTCGTGCCGGAACACTGGGACGCCCGTGCGGAGTTCCTCGCCGAGCTGCGGGCCGCGCTGCGCGCCGCGCCCGCCCGCGCCGCCTGGTATCCGGGGGCGGCCGAGCGCTGGAACCGGGCGGTCGCGGGCCGGCCGGACGTCGAGCTGCTGGACTCCGCCGAGGTGCCGCGCACGCTCCTGCCCCGTGTCGGCCCGGGCGCGGACGACGCGGCGTTCCGCGGCGAGTTCTTCGGGCCCGTCCTCGCCGTCACGGCGCTGCCGGGCCGTACCCCCGCCGAATTCCTCGACCGGGCCGTGGAGTTCTGCGATTCCGCGGTGTCCGGGACGCTCGGGGTGAACCTGATCGCCCCGCCGCGGACGCTGCGCGCGCTCGGCGCCGGGTTCCACGAGGCCGTGGCGAGGCTGCGCTACGGCACGGTGGGGGTGAACTGCTGGACGGCGGTGGGCTACGCGGTGCCGCGCGCGGTGTGGGGCGCGTATCCCGGGCACACGCTCGCCGACGTCGGCAGCGGCATCGGCGCGGTGCACAACGCGCTGCTGCTTCCCGGGGTGGAGCGGACCGTGGTCACCGGGCCCTTCCGGGCCGCGCCGCGGGCGCTGTCCCCTGTCCCGCCGTGGTTCGTCGACAACCGCACGGCCCACCGGACGGGGCGGCTGCTGTTCGCGTACACGGCACGGCCGTCCGCGCGGGGCCTGGCCGCGGTGCTGAACTCGGCGCTGCGGGGCTGACACCGCCACGCGGCCCCGGCCCACCGCCATGGGACGGTCCGGCCCGCGCGGCCGTACCCGCGGCCGACGGCCGTTCGCCGAACCCCGCGGCCGGGGTCGGTCAGGCGCCGAAGAGCCGGTCGGCGTCCGTGATCGCGCCCAGTGCTCCCCGCAGGGCGCCGACGCACATGTCGTGCAACTGGGTGCGGGAGAACGCCTCGTTCGCCAGCCACTCCACGCACAGCACGCGGACGAAGGCCAGCCAGCTCGTCAGGGCGGCCGAGGCCGCCTCCCGCGAGCCGCCGTCGAGTCCGGTCGCGTCGAGCAGACGGCGTCTCAGTTCGCCCAGTTCATCGGTGATGATGGCCTGGATCACCGGGTCGCCCGCGAGCGTCCTGTTCGCGGCGAGCACCGTGTGCCTGTTCGCGTGGAAGTAGTCGAAGTGGACGTCGAGCCCTGCGGACACCTGTTCCGGCAGGGAGCCCTCCGGGTCGATGTGCGTGTCGGCCAGCAGCCGGTCCGTGGCCTGCCGGTAGATCGCGGCCAACAGGGCGTGTTTGTTGGGGAAGTAGCGGTAGAGCAGGGCCCGGGAGATGCCGGCGCTCTCCGCGACGTCCTCCATCAGCACGTCGTGGTAGGGCTTCGCCGCGAACAGGTGGGCTCCGACGTCGAGCAACTGGTCGCGGCGCTCACCGGGGTCGAGTCTGCGGCGCGTGGTCACGCCGCCCAGACTACTTGACGCGTGTCTACCGGGAGCCCTACCGTCGACGTTAGTAGACACCTGCCTACTAAGGCGAAGGGGTGATCACTCGACATGGCCGGGCTCCTCAAGTGGCTTTCGTGGATTCTGGGAATCGCCTGTGTGGCGATCGGCGTCGCGCACCTCGCCGTCGGCATGAGAGCGGTGCCCGACGGGAGTTCGAGCGGTGCGACGGCGGACAGTCTGGTGCGGTTCTTCGGCGCGGTCTTCCTCGGTTACGGCCTGGCCTGGATCCGGGTGGCCCGGCAGTCGCCGATCCCGTCGAAGGGGGTGCGCCTGCTCGCCGGGATCTTCTTCCTCGGCGGTGTCGGCAGGCTCATATCCTGGGCCGACGTCGGCCGGCCCCACTGGCTCCAGCTGGTCCTGACGGCCCTCGAACTCGGCCTGCCCCCGGTCTACTTCTGGCTGTCGGCCGCCGACGAACGCCGGGCGGCGCTCCGCACGCGCACGACCGCGGACGCCGCGCTGTCCTAGACACGACCGTCCTGGACAAGACGTCTTGGGCACGACCGCCCTGGACACGGCGCGACATGCCCGGCCTCGCCGGTGATCTTTCTCTCCGCGCGCCGGGCACCCGCCGGTGGAACGGATCGGGCCGGATCGCGATCTACCCCGGTGCGCACCCTGGTGCGGTGCGTCCGGGCGGTCCGCCCGGAGCGAAGAGGGCGGGGAGCCACACGCTATGGGGCTGAGGAGTACCAACGTTCTGGTGGTGGCCGTGCTGTGCACGGTGCTGTTGTTCGCCGTGACCATCTGGCAGTGGCCACGTCTGGCGCGCCGGAGCTGGGCGGCGGTCCTGGGCCGGGCGGGTCTGATCTGCGCGGTCCAGGCGCTGCTGTTCTGCTCGATGGGGCTCGCGGCGAACAACACGTTCCTCCTCGTCGGCTCCTGGACCGAGTTGTTCGGCCAGGAACGGGGGTCGGAGGTCCGCGCCGGGCAGTTGACCGGCAGCTCGGAGGTGCAGCTGGTCGGGAGGCAGAAGGTGGACGTCCCGGGGGCCGGAACGCCCCGCGTCGGCGGCCAGATACAGAAGGTCACGGTACGGGGACAGCGGTCCCGGCTCGCCGGCTCCGCCTATGTCTACCTGCCGCCGGAGTACTTCCAGAAGGAGTACGCGAAGAAGACGTTCCCCGCCGCGGTGGTGCTGACCGGCTACCCGGGGCTCGCCGAGAACCTGATCAAGGGCCTGCACTACCCGAAGACGGCGTGGACGCAGGCCAGGCAGAAGAAGATGCAGCCGATGATCCTGGTCATGATGCGGCCCACCGTCGTACCGCAGAACACCCAGTGCATCGACGTCCCCGGCGGGCCGCGGACGGAGACGTTCTTCGCCGACGACCTGCCGAAGGCGGTCTCGGGCACGTTCCGCGTCGGCACCAAGCCGGGCAACTGGGGCTTCATGGGCGATTCCACCGGCGGCTACTGCGCGCTGAAGATACCCCTGCAGCACCCGGAGGCGTTCGCGGCCGGCGTGGGCCTGTCGGCGGACTACAAGCCGGAGGTGGACGGGGACTCCGGTGACCTCTTCCACGGGAACAAGCGCGAGGAGAAGCGGTCCGACCTCCTGTGGAGCCTGGACCATCTGCCGCAGGGCCACTCGTCCTTCCTCGTCACCACGTCCAGGCACGGCGAGTCCAACTTCGCGGCGACACAACGGTTCATCGCGAAGGTGAAGGCACCCGCACACGTCTCGTCGATCACGCTCAACAGCGGCGGTCACAACTTCAACACCTGGAAACGGGAGATCCCGCCCGCCCTGGTGTGGCTCGGCAAACGCCTCACCGCGGACTGAGCGGCCCGCCCGGCCCCGGCCCGGAACGGCCCTGGTCCCGGATCAGTCCCGGATCAGGCCCGGACCAGTCCCGGGGTCAGTCCCGGGTCAGGAGGATCGCGCAGGCGGCCACGCCCGCCAGCACGATCGCGGCGACTCCGTACGAGAGCCGGTGGTCGCGCAGTACCGGCAGGTAGTGGTCGGCGGCGTAACGGCCCGGTCCCGTGAGGGCGATCGCCGCGGCGGCGACGGCCACCAGGAGCGTGAACTCCACGCCGTTCGGCGCGAAGAACCCGCCCTCCCACGTCACGTCGAGCGCGTTGATCATCGTGCCGAGGACCGCGGCGGCCGCGAGCGGGGTGAACAGCCCCAGGAGGACCCCGGCGCCGCCGAGACCCTCGCTGAGTCCGGCGACGACACCCATGGCCTTGCCCGCCGGGTAGCCGAGCTCGGTGAACGCCTTGCCCGTCCCGTCGATCCCGCCGCCGCCGAACCAGCCGAAGAGCTTCTGCGAGCCGTGGGCCATCATGGTCAGCCCGAGCATGAGGCGCAGCAGCAGGATGCCCACGGAGAACGCGGACACGGTCGCGGTCGCGGACGCGTCCGGCGCCCGGCCTGTCAGAGGGTCTTTGCGGAAAGCCATGGTGGGTGCCTTCTTCCTTCCGGGATCCGGTCCGACCCGCCCCCTGGGGCTCACCTACCAGTGTCTCCCCGTACGGCTCAGAGAGCGCATCCTCGGCGGCTCCTGTCCCCGGCGAGACGGTTCCCGCGCCCATGGGATGGCCATGAATCCCCCAAGGATTCGGCGCCAGGTAAAGCATTCGGCATCAAGAACCAAACAGCCTTGTCCTGCACATGACCCTCCCGGTGTGATCACGACAGCCGCACCTCACGGCTCGACCTCCAAGAGGAGACCCGATGCACATAGCCCGCCCCCGGACGCGCAGCCTCGCCGCAGCGGCCGGGACCGCCGCTCTCGTCGCCGCGGCGACGGCCACCCTGCCGGCCACCACGACGACCGCCGCCGCGGCCCCGCACGCCAAGGTCGTCCCGGCCGTCGCCGGACACACGCTGGCCCGCGCCGAGGGCAGCCCGCTCTCGATCGAGCAGTGCCGGGCCAAGTGGAAGATCGCCTGCTACACCCCGCTCCAGTACCGCGCGGCGTACAACCTGAACCCGCTGTACAAGGCCGGGATCACGGGCAAGGGCCGGACGATCGTCATCGTGGACTCGTTCGGTTCGCCGACGGTCCAGCACGACCTGGACGTCTACAGCAAGCAGTTCGGGATGCCCAGCACCAAGGTGCAGGTCGTCAAGTGGGGCAACGTCCCGGCGTTCGACCCGAAGAACACGGAGATGACCGGCTGGGCGGGCGAGACCACCCTCGACGTGGAGATGGCGCACGCCGTGGCGCCCGACGCGAAGATCGTGCTGGTGGAGACGGCCGTCGCGGAGACCGAGGGCGTCACCGGTCTGCCGGAGATGATGTCCGCCGAGAAGTTCATGATCGACCATGGGGTCGGCGACGTCATCTCCCAGAGCTTCGGCGCCACGGAGAACACGTTCCCCGGCTTCGACAAGGGCGACTTCTCCAGCATCAACGACCTGCGGTACGCCTTCAAGGCGGCCGCGCGGAAGAACGTGACCGTCCTCGCCTCCTCCGGTGACGGCGGCGCCACCGACAACACCGCGGACGGCAAGGGCTACTACAAGGAGCGCGTCAACTCCTGGCCCTCCTCCGACCCGCTGGTCACCTCGGTGGGCGGCACCCAGCTGCACCTGGACGAGTCGGGCAGGCGCACCGCCCCGGAGAGCGTCTACAACGACCACGGCGCGGGCGGCGGCGGCCAGTCGCACGTCTTCGCCCGGCCCGGCTTCCAGGACGTCGTGAAGGACGTCGTCGGCGACCGCCGCGGCACCCCCGACATCTCCATGGCCGCCGCGGTCGACGGCGGCGCCTGGGTCTACTCCAGCTACGACCCGACCGCCACCGGCTGGGACGTCTCCGGCGGCACCAGCGAGTCCAGCCCGCTGTTCTCCGGCATCGTGGCCCTGGCCGACCAGGCCGCCGGGCACCGTCTCGGCAACATCCACGACGCGCTGTACTCCCTGTACGGCCGCCACTCGGCGAGCACCGGCATCGTCGACGTGAACGACGGCACGGACAACAGCTACCAGGGCGTCGTCGGCTACAAGGCGGTCGACGGCTACGACATGGCGACGGGCGTCGGCACCCTTGACGCCGCCCGCTTCGTCCCGGCACTGGCGCGGGCCTGCCGCCACTGACACCCGGGGCCCCGCGACACGGCTCCGCCGCGTCGTCCTCGAACGCCGGACGGGCTGGATCCAGCCCGTCCGGCGTTTCGCGTCGCCCGACCAGATATCGCCCGACCAGATGGGGCCGGGGTGCAGACCCCGGCCCTGATCACCTGGGCCGCGATCACCCTCATGACCAGGCGTCTCGCGCGGAAGGGGGCCACCCCCAGTCGGAAGAGGAAACCGGCGCCGGCCAACGTCTGACCGCCCGCCCTGCTCTTCAGTCCACCCACAGACGGGCCAGGCATCTACGGGCGTACGGGGCGGGCGGGTCGGTGAAGGCGGTGCGGCCGTGCAGCACGACGGTGTTGTCCAGCCAGAGAAGGTCTCCTGGGCGCAGGGGAATGCGAAGGACCGCGCAACGGTCGGACAGGATCTGGTCGACAGCGTCGAGGACTGCCTGTTCGTCGGGGGTCAGGGGCGCGCCGGCTCCGTGCTGGGCGCGTTCGATCCCGCGCCTGTTGTAATGCACGCGCAGGCCGGCGCCGTGCCGCTGGAAGACGGGGCGGAGCCGGTCGAAGCCGGCTCCCCGGCCGAAGTGGAAGTCCTGGTAGAGGCGAGGCAGGGCCCAGGGGTTGTCGGTGAGCAGCCTGTTGTGCGCGGTATGGCCGCTGACCAGTAGCGTCTCCCCGCCTTGTGCCGCCTGTCGCACACACAGCAGTCCCAGCAGCCTTGGAGGACGGGGTGCCGGGGTCCGGTCGGTGTGCGGGGCCAGAGCGAGGTCGGTCTTGCCCAGTCCCGCGTTGTCGGCCACGGTGACGAAGCCACCGGAGTCCGCTGGTCTCGGAGTGCCCAGCAAGGCAGCGAGCTGCCGGAACATCGCGGCGCACTCCTGGTCGGTGCGGCCGCCCACCGGCCAACCGCGGATCACGACGAACCCGAGGCCGTTCAGCAGGCGATGGGTGACACGCATGGCCAGATCCGCCAGTGCCGGCTCGGGAGACGCCTCGGTGGATCCCGTGTCTTCCCCCCGGCTGTCCAGTGCGCGCGAGCAAGCGGGCGGCAGCGGGAGCAGCCAGTCCGCCTCGTCGAGGGTGTGTCCGTTCCACGCCGTGGGTGCTTCGACCGGGGCGGGCTGGGTCATCTGCTCATTTTTCCGCGGCGGTTGTCCGCCGACAAGCTCCGTCACGGTCCAGAACCGCCGGACACCGTCCGACGGGGAGGCCGAGTGCCGCCGCACTCGGTGTGTTCCTCAACCTTGGGTCTTCAGGGTCATGGGCGAGCCCTCGACGGCGGACCGTCGAGGGTCTCGTTTTCCGTATGTCAGTTGTAGGACCACCACTGGTTGTCCTGGCCTCCGCAGTCCCAGAGCTGGACGACATTGCCGCGGCCCCAGTCGTAGATGTCCATGCACTGCCCGGAGTTGCCACGGTTCTCGAACCGGTAGGCCCCGTTGGCGGCCACGGATGCGTTCCAGGACTGTGTGCTGGTGTTGTCACACGGGTACTGGACGAGCTGATTCCCGCGGCCCCGGTAGCCGTCGACGCACTTGCCGCTCGAGTTGCTCCGGATCGTCCAACTCGAACTGCCGCTGTTCCACGTGACGTTCCAGGACTGGTTACTGCCGCCATGGCAGCCCCAGACCTGGATCCATGGCCCGTTTCCCCAGTCCCAGACGTCCAAACACTTTCCCGCGGCGTTGGAGCTCATGCTGGTGAGGGTGAACGTCCGTTTGATCGATGGGGCCTTGCCCGCCGCCGGGCCGGTGGCGGAGAGGGTGCTACCGGTCGAGCCAGACGCTACGGGCTGAGGGCTCGCGGCGACCGCCCCGCCGCACAGCGCCACGGCCGCCACCGCGGCTCCCAGCACCGAGCCCGCTCGCTTGAACACGTTCATCCTCGACTCCTGTCACTGGATTCGGGCATGTCCACGACAGTACGGTCGGAGATACCGACGCTGTCGACCCTGTACCGGCCGTTTCCTCATCCGCGCGCTCGCACGGCCACCAGCACGTAGTCACGTCACCCAGGCGCGACGCGGTGTCCGGTATTCACAGGCCAACGGTCGGAGCGCCGCCGGGAACGGCTCGGCTCCAACTCCCGTCACACGGCCGGAAAGTGACGTCGCTTTGAGGGAGCTGGAGCGGCAGTGCCTCCTGGTGCACATGCCTTCTGGTGGCCATTTTGCGCGCTCGCCCCGGCCCCGGGGACACGGCACATTGGGCGGCGGCGCACAGGGCGGCACCGCCACCGGTCGGCTGCCGCCCGGCATCCCCGCACGCGGAAGGAACCAGGAAATGACGCAGAGCGAAGAATCGTATTCGGAGACCCTCGAAGCGTTTCTCGAAAAAATCAAGAGGTGGCACAAAACCGACCACGAGGGTTTCCGGACCATGTACGAGGCGGCGGTCAGGAACGTGGTGCCGTACCCGGACGACACACCGGAAGCCGTGCGGTGCGACTGGAAGAACAAGGACTTCCACTTCCTGTGTCACTTCTTCAAGGAGTGGTACCACTGGCAGCCGGGGGTCAACAGCGGGCTGGACTACATCGAGAAGTTCAGCTGGCTCAACTACGAGAACGAATACGGCATGGTCTTCGTGACCTGCGGTCCGGGCCTCAAGATGATGGCCGACTTCACCCGTCTGCGCGGCAAGCAGATGGACGAGCAGGGTCCGCGGGCGAAGGAGCTCATCAACAGGTGGATCGAAGAGCTCGGGCCGAAGCGCATGGCCGACTTCGAGCAGGAGGACTGGCAGAGCTTCAACGAGTTCTTCATCCGGGAGATCAAGGGGGGCCACGGGCGGCCGGTCGACGCCCCTTGCGACAAAAGCGTGGTGGTCGCCCCTGCCGACTGTGTCATCAACATGATCGTCGATGAGCTGACCGAGACCACGCCGATCCCGGTCAAGAACGTGACCATGAACGTCGCGCAGCTGCTCGGCAACTCCATGTTCGCCGAAAGGTTCGTCGGCGGTACGGCGGTGTCGTGCATCCTGATGCCCGACAGCTACCACCGGTATCACGCCCCGGTGACGGGTGACGTGGTGGAGGCCCGCGACAACCTCGGCGGCGTGTACTACGGGATGCGGGACTTCCCCGAACTGCTCGACAAGGGGAACGTCGGCTACGACTACGACTACGAGATGTTCGATCACTTCCGCCGGGGATACATCATCATCAGGACGGAGTACCTGGATCCCGCGTCGGGAAAGCGAGACGGCGAAGGGTACGTCGGGATGGTGCCCGTCGGCCTCAACTCGATCGCCTCCGTGAATTTCCTGCCCCAGTTCAAGGGCCCGATCGAGACCCCGGTCCCGGTGAAGAAGGGCGACGAGATCGGGAACTTCATGTACGGCGGATCGCTGAACATCCTGCTGTTCGAAAAGGGCAGGTTCCCCGCCCTGCAACTGCTCCAGGGGCAGCGCATCGGGGTCCTGGAGGACCCGGCACGGACGGCCGGGCTGTTCAACCGCTCCTCTTCCTACACGCGGTCCCTGCGGCGCCGCCCCCTGGCTCCCTGACCCCGCTGCCGAACGGAGGGTGAACCATGTCTTCAGACGACCTCGTCGTCTCGGTTCCGGCGAACGTCCTCAACACCCAGCGCGTCGACGTGAAAGTGCGCTCCTACGCCGGGCACGCGCACATCGACAGCACGGAACACCCGGGGACCGAGAACCACCTGTTCTACTGGTTCTTCGAGAGCCAGACCTGCAACCCTCATGTCGCGGTCCACGACCAACAGGAACTCATCAACCGGACGCCGCTGCTGATCTGGCTCAACGGCGGGCCCGGCGCCTCCTCCCTGCTGGGACTCTTCCTGGAGAACGGGCCGCTGTCCATCGGCGACGACGCCGCCGGGACGATATCGGTGAATCCCGGCACCTGGAACCAGGAGGCACACGTCGTCTTCTGGGACCAGCCCCTCGGCACCGGATACAGCTACTCCGACGTCGGGGAGTACGTCCAGGACGAGCGCGCCCTCAGCCGGATGTTCTGGGCGGGCCTGCAGAAGTTCTTCGACGCGCACCCGGAATACGCGCAATGCCCGCTCTATGTCTGCGGCGAGAGCTACGCGGGCAAGTACGTGCCGGCGATCGCCCTGGAGATCGACAAACGGAACCACGAGAAGGCGGGCGGACGGCGCATCAACCTGAAGGGGATCTCCGTCGGCAACGGCTGGATCAAGCCCGAACTGTCGCTCCGCGTCCTGATCGACTACGCCTACACGACCGGATTCATCGGCATCGGCCAGAAACACTCCCTGTACGACTCCTACACCGTCTTCCAGGCCGCCCTCGAAGCGGGCGAAATGGAGAAGGCCACCAGGCTCGGCAACGACCTGGTGACCACGACCCTGACGTACGGCGGGAACTTCGACTTCTACGACGTGCGGCGCTGGGACGATCTGCCCATGGGGGCACTGCGCGCCTACCTGAACAGCGACGAGGTGAAGCGGTCCCTGCACGTTCCCGCGGACATCGCCTGGCAATGCGCCGACAACGCGGGACCAGTGGCCGAATGGCTGGTCAAGGACAACATGGCCGACTGCTCCGGGCTGTACACCGAGATCCTCGGCAAGGGCTACAAAACCCTCCTCTACACCGGGAACTTCGACACCGCCTGCGGTTTCCGGAGCACCGAGGAGATCCTCGACAAGCTCATGAAACACAAGGGCGAGCACGAGCACGCGGAGTGGCGCAACGCTCCCCGGCTGATATGGACGCAGGCACAGGGCAACCCCAAGGGATTCGTCCGCCGCCACAGGAACCTGACCCAGGTCAGCGTGCCCGACTCCGGACACGAGGTGCCGGCCTTCCAGCCGCAGATCTGTCGCGAGATGCTCTACAACTGGCTCTTCGACCGCCCCTTCCCCGGCTACGACCCGCAACAGCCGGCCAAACCCCGCAACGGCCACGGGGATCTGCGCCAGGACTGACCGCACTCGGCCCTGCGAAGCATCGGGTGAGCGGGCCGGCTCGGTGATGGCGGCCGCTGTCGGGCCCCCGCGCTGGGGGCCCGACAGCGAGTGACGTCAGGCGGACCGGCTGACGTCGTCGAAGTCGGTGGAGACCGACAGCTCGGCCCATGCCAGCATGTCGCGCTCGAAGGCGTCGCGTCCGGCCTGGACGAATCGAAGCGCGTCGGTGCCGAGCAGCAGGCGCCTCGGCGGCCGGCCGGCCGCCACGATGCGCAGCACCGCGGCCGCGGCCTTGTCCGGGTCGCCCGGCTGGGTCCCGCCGCCGTGGATGCGCCGGGCGCGCAGCGGCTCGAACAGCTCGTCGTAGTCGGCGATCGCACGGGGTGCGCGGATCATCGAGCGGCCGGACCAGTCGGTCCGGAAACTGCCGGGCTCGACGGCGGTGACATGGATGCCGAAATCGGCGACCTCCTTGCCGAGCGTTTCGAGGATGCCCTCCACCGCGAACTTGCTGCCGTGGTAGAAGCTGAGGCCCGGCATGGTGACCAGCCCGCCCATCGAGGTGACGGCGATGATGCGGCCCGAACGGCGCTCCCGCATGTGCGGCAGCACGGCCTTGATCACCGCCACGGTTCCGTAGACGTTCACCTCGAACTGACGGCGGAGGTCGTCCATCGACGACTCCTCGAAGAGGCCCTCATGGCCGTATCCGGCGTTGGCGACGAGTACGTCGACCGGGCCCAGGTCGCGCTCGGTCTCGTCCACGACCGTGTCCACCGCGTCATGGTCGGTCACGTCCAGGATGCGGGCATGCGCGTCGCCGGCGAGCGCCTCAAAGGCCCGCGCGTCGGCGGGCGTGCGCACCGTGCCCACCACCCGGTGGCCCGCGGCCAGCGCCGCGCGGGCGAGTGCGCGGCCCAGGCCGGTGCTGACGCCGGTGATCAGGAATGTCTTGGTGTCCGACACAGGAGTTCCCTTCGTACGATGCGAAACAGAGGCCGACCCGAGGCGGTCAGGCCCGCCCGGTCGGTCTCGACACGTTCCACTTCAGCACCGGAATCGGCCGCTGACCGGCTTCCGGGGGGTCCGCTTCGCCCTGGGGACAGCCGGACCGGGGGACTGCCAGTCCCCCCTTCGCGGGCCGTCGGGGCGATCTTGGGCCCTATCGTGAACGGTATGGACCGCAACACAGCTCTCGGTGAGTTCCTCCGCTCCCGGCGGGCACGGATCACCCCGCGTCAGGCGGGCCTGCCCGACGACGGCGGCTCCCGGCGAGTGCCCGGACTGCGCCGCGAAGAGATCGCGCAACTGGCGGGCGTGAGCGTCGACTACTACGTACGCCTGGAACGTGGACGCCGGCTGAACGTCTCCGAGACCGTGCTGGACGCCATCTCCCGCGCGCTACGCCTCGATCCCGTCGAACGCACCCATCTGTTCCAGCTCGCCAAGCCCGCCGCGGGCAGGCCCCGCCGCACGGCGACGCGCCCGCAGCCGGTCCGCCCGGGGCTGCGCGACCTGCTCCGGATCCTCGAGCACACCCCCGCCCTTGTGCTGGGGCGGCGACTGGACGTACTCGCGTCCAACCGGATGGCACGTGCGCTGCTCACCGACTTCGACGCGCTGCCGCACCGCGAGCGGAACCTGGTGCGGTTCATGTTCTGCGACGAGACCGCCCGCTCGCTGTACACCCACTGGGACACCCACGCCCAGGACATTGTCGCCTCGCTCCGGCGAGACGCCGGACGCCATCCCCACGATCCACTGCTGGCCGAACTCGTCGGCGAACTCTCCATCAAGGACGAGGACTTCCGCCGCTGGTGGGCCGACCAGAACGTGTACCGGCACACGCACGGCAGCAAACACTTCCACCACCCGATCGTCGGCCCGCTCACCCTCAATTACGAGTCCCTCACCCTGCCCGCCGACCCGGACCAGCGGCTGAGCGTCTACACCGCCGATGCGGGCTCCAGCTCCGAAGAGGCGCTTCGGCTACTGGCCGCGTGGCGCGTGGCGATCTGACGGATGATGAGTGGGCCCTGCGGAGCGTTTTCGCGCGCCTGATGGAGCAGATGATCGCGGCCGTCGCCTTGCGCGGGCAGGTGGACCTGGAACTGGTCAGCGTGGACTCCACCGAACGCCGCACCACGAGCCCGGTGACGCCGCCGAAGAAGCGCAGGCCGCCGACAGCCCGCGCTTTCGCGCGGTGGTGGAGCGCATCAAAGTCCGCGTCCCCGTCGGGCGGCCGCCCACCCGTCCGGACGTCGTCGCTGCGGATAAGGCGTACTCGTCCCGCGCCAACCGCGCCTGCCTGCGCAACCGGAAGGTCAAGGCGGTCATCCCCGAGAAGGCGGACCAGGCTGCCAACCGCAGGAAGAAGGGCTCTCGCGGCGGCCGCCCGGTCACCCACGACACGGTGCTGTACCGGGAGCGCGTGGCGCGGGCTGCCACCCGCTACGACAAGACGCCCGAGAGCTACCTCGCCGGACTCCATCTGCGCGGGGCGATCCTGTGGATCCGCAGCCTCCGACCAACCTGAAGATCCGAACTACGAAGACGCTCCAGGCCGAACTTCGTGAAGATTGAGTGAAGTTCCTGTGCATCGAACAGTATGGCGCACAGGCTCTCTCCACGCGAAACATGACACAGCATCACCACAGTGCCATTCCGATGAAGTCCACGAGACGAGGAACGCACGTCATGAGCACAGGCATAAGAGCCCTGCGGTCCGCGGGCGCCGCCACCATCGCCCTGGCCGCCGTCTGCACCCTCACCCTGGCCACGGCCGGCAGCGCGTCGGCCGACACCGGCCCGACGGCCAACGCGGCCGCCGACCTGCCCCTCCCGCCCGGCGCCACCTCGAGCTACCCCGCCGCAATCAACGACAACGGGGTGATCGTCGGCTACACCACCGGTCCCAACAACCGGATGTCTCCGGTCCGTTGGAACCCGGACCTCAGCCCCACGACACTCCCGCTGCTGCCCGGGGACCCGATGGGCTATGTCGAGGCCGTCAGCGAAGACGGCACCGCCGCCGGCTCGTCGGGGAGCCACACGGTGCGCTGGGCGCCCGACGGCGCGGTCACCCAACTGCAGCCGCTGCCCGGCGACACCAGCGCCGACTTCCGCGCGATGAGCCGCACCGGTATCGCGGTGGGAGAGTCCGCGCTCGGCGGGACCTACCACGCAGTGAAATGGCGCCCGGACGGCCAGGCCGTCCAGCTCGCTCCGCTCAAGGGTGACACCCTCACCTTCGCCCTCTCGGTCAACAGCTCGGGCACGGTCGCCGGTGTGTCCTTCTCGGACTACAACGCCTACCACCCCGTGAAGTGGAACCCGGACGGCACTCCCGTCCCGCTCGACCCGGCCTCGGCCTACTCCACCGCATGGGTCGTCCAGATCAACGACGCCGGCACCGTGCTCGCGCGGGGGGCCGTGCCGACCGGTGGCACGATCAGCCAGTCCCGCTCCGTGACCTGGGGCGCCAACGGCACCGTTACGGACCTGGGCCCGCGCTCCAACGCGAACGCCGTCAACGCTTCGGGCACCGCCGTCGGTCGGCAGCTCGGAGCGGACAACATCGACTACACCGCCACGAGTTGGAGCCCCGACGGCACCGCCACGGCGATCGGCTCCGCGTACGAGTACACCACGGCCGTCGCCGTCAACGACGCCGGTGTCTCCGTCGGGCACACCGGGGCCAAGTCCCCGTCCGATCAGCACCGCTTCGCCCTCCGCTACGAGGCCGACGGGAGCCTGACCGAACTGAACGTGACACCGGACGGCAGCAACTCCTACGCCACGTCCATCAACAACGCCGGCGTGACCGTCGGCGCCCGGATCACCTTCCCGACACCGGGAAGCCCCACGCACACCGCGGTGATCTGGCGGCCATAACCACCGCCCACCCGTTCGGGGACCCACCCGCACACGGGCGGGCCCCCGAACGCCCACCATCCCCGGAATCACCCGGCCACCCCGGCCGCCGCGCCACCCGCCCCAGCACCGCCATCCCCTCCGCGATCTCCCCCAGCAGTGGGAGGTGCGGCTCGACCAGGGCCCACTCATCATCCGTCAGATCGCCACGCGACAAGCTTTGGAGCCATCAATCGATTCGAGGGCTCTATCACTTGAGGCTTGGTGTCGGCTACAGCACGCCTGATGTGATCACGCGGGATATCGGCGGTGAGGCCACCGTCGGAACCACCAAGAGCTTCTCGGTCTCCGCGACGGTGGAAGCAGGTCTCTTCTCGGTCGTCAACGTCTCGGTCACCACCTCCTACAGCCAGGAGTGGCGGAGGGACGAGACGTTCAAGGACTACCTGACCATCCCGGTCCAGCCCGGATACACCTGTTGGCTGCAGCGAGAGACGGTGATGCGCCGCATCACCGGCGGCGACTTCATCGTCGCTGTTGGTTTCGGCAGCGCCGTCGGCGCTATCCGCTACAGCGGGACGATCACCGGCCCTGGCGTGGCCGGCACGCTCCAGGACCGGATCACCGTCATCTCCCGCCAGATCAATCGCGCACAGCTCGACTCCGTCACCGAGCAGTTGGGCACCAAGGCCACGGACGGGGTAGTCGAATTCCCCGCCGCAGTAGCAGCCCTGCTGTAGCGCATACCCGGCATCACTCATAGCCCAGCCTGTTGGCCCCGCTTCCCCGAGCCCTGCGGAAGCGGGGCAACACGTCGTCGACTTCGTGCGCGTCATCAGGGCTGAGGCTTCGCGCGCCCTCATTCGAGGGTGGCCTCCCAGTCGCCGCGCGCGATACGGCACACGCCATCCGGTTCGATGCGTACGCGGCTGCCGTACAAGCCGATGCCGCCCTCCGCGTTGAGCATGTGCCGGATGCGTTCAAGTACGTTCCACAGACGGCGGGGACCGCCTTGGTGGACGGTCGGTGGATCGGCCGGGCGCCCTTCGGCCCGTGCCCATGAGCCGTCCGCGTGGAGCAGCCACGCCGTGCGCTGCCCCCCGTGGTCCTCGAAGTGTGTTTCGATCCCGGGCGCGGCGAGGGTGAGCCGGGTCTGTACCTCCCACGCGTCGGCCACATTGAGCACGGGGTAGCGACCGGTGGTGACTTCTTCCCCGTCCTGGTCCCGTACGTGGGGCAACCGCGCCATGAGACGGGGCGGGTAGTCGGCGCCGTGGCGCGTGCTCATGAACCCGGCCCAGTCGCGTTCGATCCGTCCCACCGCTCCCCCGTCGGAGGTCTTGTCCGCGCCGATGATCAGGGATGTTCCGGTGATGGTGGTCACCAGCCGCCCGCCCGGCCGCAGGGCGGTGAGCCAGGACGCCGGGATGCGGGGTACGGACACCGTGGAGACGATGCGGTCGTAGGTGCCGGGCAGCGTTCCCGTGGCGTCCACCGTGGCCAGGTCAGGCCGGTGCCCGGCTTCCGTGAGCCGTTCGCGGGCCGCCTCGGTCAGGTAGGGGTCCACGTCGACGCTCGTGACGCGCCGGTCGCCGAAGCGGTACGAGAGCAGCCCCGCGGAGTAGCCGGACCCGGTACCCACGTCGAGTACGTCCATGCCGTCATCGGGACGGGCGTGCCGAAGCATCTGCACCACCAGGGACGGCAGGGTGGAGGACGACGTGGGCCGCCATTCCGGGTGGTCGTCGGGCTTGGCGTGGTCGGCGTGCAAGGTGCCGAGCCGGGTGGTCAGCGTGAGGTCGCTGTACGCCACGCGCATCCACAGATCGGGGTCGCCCTGCCCGTCGGCCAGCAGCGCTCCGGTCCGCTCGGCCCACCACCACCGGGGCACGAACAGGTGACGAGGCGTTCCGGCCACGGCGTCGCGCCAGCGGGACTGAGGATGCGTCACCTCATCCGCGAGGCGCGCGGCGTGCTCCTGCCATTCCGTCATCGCGGGCCGTCCTGGGGGATGTTGGGGAACTTCGGCAGGCAGGCGGTCTGACCGGGCTGGCAGGCGGAGTCATCGGGGGCGCAGCCACCGGCCCCAGGCGCCGGAACCAGACCGACGGCCTGCCACCACTGCTCGCTGCCGACGAGATCGGTGAGGCGTGCTTCCCTGACGTTGCCGCACGGCATGAACCGCGACATGACGCACAGGGCCAGGCTCCCGTCCGGGAGGACCGCCGCCTTCCCCTGCCCGCACCGCCCGCACAGTTCGTCCACGGTCGGCGCGGCTTCTCGTCCGGCCGCGCGCCCGACAGCGCGTACCCGGTCCGTGCTGATCCGCTGGACGCCCATGGCCGTGAGCTCCGCGTGTGCTTGCTCGACCCGCTGTCCGTCGAGCACTTCGACGATCCCGACCCGGATCGGGATGCCCCTTTGGACGGCCTCGGCGATGTTGTCGCGCGTGCGCCGGTGGCTACCGGCGCGCGTGGTGATCGCGTCGTGTTCGGCGGGATCGTCGCTGTAGCAGCTGGTCGCGAGCGTGACACCGCTCCGGCCGAAGACCTCCCACCACTGCGGCCGCACATGGAACAGGTTGCTGTACACCTCGACCCCGATCCCCAGATCCAGGGTGTGCTCGACCAGTTCCACCCAGCGGGGGTACAACGTCGGCTCCCCACCGATCAACTGAACATGCGGGATGTTCAGTACCGCCGCGTCGCCGACCACCGTGTGCCAGTCGGCGAACGTCATGGTGCCGTGCGTGCCTTGGGGGCTGGACGACGCGAGGCAATGAGTGCAGGTGAGCTGGCACCCGCCGGTGATCTCCAGTTCCAGGGTCGTGAGCTGTACGGGGTGAGTGATCGGCCGTTCCACGAGGGCTGTCATGTTCTCGCTTCCTTTCACCGACGGTGCGGTTCCCTCACGGGGTGGGGCATGGTACGCAAGTGGATCTCGCGCGCCTTCGTGTACTCGGCATGCGCCGTCGAGTCACCCGCACGGAGGGCGGCGCGCTTGGCGGTGTCGTATTGAACGCACAGGCCGCACGGCATGGTGATCGCGTAGGCGTCGGCCTTCGGCCGGGGCATCAGCATGGCGACCGCCTCTCTCGCGCCGACTCAAGGTGCGACTCCTCCCAGTGGCCGAGGAACGCGTGCCGGGCGCGGGCGTCACCGTCCCAGTCATGGGTCACCCAGGCCGTGTACCGGGCGTTGGTCAGCCTGAGGCAGGTGCGGCACCGATCGGCTTCGCCGCCGACCACGATCCCGGGGCCCGACGAGTGGGGCAGGGAGATCACGATTGCTCCGGCCATCAGCTCTCGCTCCTCGGACCGGTTCCGCGCGGCGCGCGCGGCTCGGCTTCACATTCAGCCAACTCGCAGGCGTACGAGGCGAAGGCCGGAAGGCTGTGCAGCCATTCCCGTAACCGGTTCTTGGACATGGGGTGGAGGGCGATCTCGGCTTCGCTCGGAGCGACAAGCCCCGTTGCCTCTTTCTGCTTCAGGAGGGTCTCGGCCTTCGGCCATGCCTTGCGGTCGCTACGGATGCTGGTGATGTCGGCGTTGTCGTACAGAGCCGAGTGCACGACCCAATCCCGGGCTTCGGCGTGCCTGCGCAAGGTCGTCAGGGTTTCCTCGGGGTCGCGGGCATCGTGGATGCATGTGTACAGCACCACGATGATGCGCCCGGGGAGGCCGCTGGATGCGTCCGCGATGTCGCGGCGACGCTGTTGTTCATTGGCTGTGCGCGTCATGGTCGCAACCGTGCCGTAGCGGGGAGACCTCGTACAGAAACGAGGCGGACGACTTCCCGAAGTCGTGACCACACAACTCAGCTACCCCATACGACTGTTCATGGGGCAACTGAGTGAAGTCGTCCGCTGCATACCATTGGCGCTGACGTCGATCTTGAGACCGGTCTACAGGGCTGTTTTCCGCGTCGCGACAGGGAAGCCGTCCACCACTCCGGGCTGAACACCGATGAGTGCCGACACCCGGCGCACCCGCGATGTGGAGGCACGGCCGACCTTCTGGACGATCACGCTGGGGAGGGCCTGGTGGCGGGCCCACTGCGGGGCCTGCGTCAAGGTCTCCTCCAACGTCTCCAGGGAGGCGTCCCACATCTTCGCGTCGGCCTGCGCCATCGCCTTGTCCATGGCGTACCGGTTGCGCGCGGCCTCCGTCAGTTGCGAGACCGAGGCATCGTTGATGCTGCCGATCAGGTCGAGGGCTTTGCCGGTCTGGCCCAGTGCGACCGCGATCCCGACGGACTGTGTCGTGGCCGTGACCGGGCCGAAGAGCGTTCCGTATGCGTGGCGTTCACCGCCCAACCGAGCGCCTGTGGCGTTGGACTGCGAGAGGTAGTCCGCAGCTCGTTCCTTGTCCCGCATCCGGGAGGCGACCACGGCCGCGAAGTTCACGTGGGAGCCGTACACGGTGAGCTGCTCCGAGGTGGCCCGGGAGAACTTGGGCTCGATGTCGACCGCCGCCTTCTCCGCCAGCTTCAACGCCTCTGGCAGGCGTGCGTCCCGGAGGTAGATCCAGGAGCGGCCAGAGGCCACCACTGCGGGCAGCAGTTCATCGTCCGATCGCTCCGCTGCGGACTTCGCATGTCCGATCGCCGCATATGCGAGCTCCCGGGCGCCCACGAGATTGGCGACATACGCGGCGATCCGATAGCTGTCGGCGAGCACGCTCCAAGCTGCGCCTTGTTCACCGGCCGGACGGGTGTGCAGATGCACTGCTGCCTGGAGAACAAGAGGGGCGGTGAGTGCTCCTGCCTCGGTGTAGTGACCTTTCCAGTACAACTCCCAGCACCGGTCGACAGCTTCCCGAAGACCCGCCTCGGTGTTCGCTTCGAGGTTGTCCGGCAGGAGGCCGGCCGCCGTGTCGTGCACGGCCTGTGACAGGGCTCGCATCATCGCGCGGTCCCCTTGCGCCATTGCCCGACGTGGGGCTTGCTGCCCGAGGATCACGGAGGTGTCGACCCCGAGAGCGTCCGCGATCAGCAGGAGGGTGTTGAGACTGAGCTGTTTTTCCTGCTCGGCCTTCTGAACGGTGACGATCGACAAACCCGTCATCTCGGCGAGATCAGACTGATGAACGTCCCTGCCTCGCAGGATCTTGATGCGCTCACCGGTGGTGTAGTCGCTCCACTGCATGGGGGATCAACTCCGTTCTGGAACGTCTCCTGTTCTTGAACGGTACCGGTGGCCCGCCCACCAGTCCCAGCCTGAACCGAAGCCCGCAAGGGTTCGGTAAGGGGCGGGTTCACGCGGGAACGTTGGGCGGGGTCCACGAGCACCGCGTCCGATACCCTCCCCAGCGAGACGCAACGGATCTCCCCCCGAGTCGTTGAAGACGGGGGAAATCCGAAGTCCGAGAGAGGCGAAGGCCGAGGGGCGGCGTCATGGCTGGAGCAGCGTGTGCCCTGAGCGTGCGCGACGTGCGCAAGGCGTACGGTTCCCACGAGGTGCTGCGGGGTGTCTCGCTCAGGCTCGCGCCCGGTACCCTCGCGGGTCTGGTCGGGGAGAACGGGGCGGGCAAGACGACCCTGCTGCGCATCCTGTGCGGGCAGATCGCGGCCGACTCGGGCGAGGTGGCGCATCAAGGGGCGCTGGGCTACTGCCCCCAGGAGACGGTGCTCAACGACTTCCTCACCGTGGAGCAGCACATCCGCTACTTCCGGGCCGCCTACGGTCTGGAGTCCGTGGACCGTGCCGAGGAGCTCGTCGAGGAGCTCCACTTCGCCGAGTACCGCCACACCCGCGTGGACGCGCTGAGCGGGGGCACCCGGCAGAAGCTGAATCTGACGCTGGCGCTGATGCACGATCCGCAGGTGCTGCTGCTGGACGAGCCGTACCAGGGCTTCGACTGGGAGACGTACCTGCGGTTCTGGAAGCTCGCGGCCGGGCTGCGCGACCGGGGGCGGTGTGTCCTCGTCGTCTCCCATCTGGCGTGGGACACCGACCGGCTGGACGAGCTGCACCGGCTGCGCGACGGGGTCACGGCCCGGTGGGAGCCGGTCCGTTGAGCCGCCGGGTGCCGTCGCGGCTCTCCGCTGCCGTGGGGTTCGCCCTGCTGGAACACGTCAGGAACCGGTTCGCGCTGGTCCTGGTGCTGTTCTACATCCCCCTATGGCTGTCGCTGGAGCACTGGTTCGTGGCCTCGGCCCCCGCGACGTTCCTGCTGCGCGCGACCGGGGAGCGGCTGACCGTCGACGGCGGCCGGCTGACGATGGTGTCGGGGGCGGTGAACACGGTCACGCTCATCGTGGGCTTCATGATGTTCATGACCACGTTCAAGTCCCTGGCCTTCGACGGCAGGCTGGTGCTCGCCGGTTATCCCCGGAGTCATCTGCTGGTCGCCAAGGTCGCCGCGATGGCGCTGGCGGCCGTCCTGATCTCGGGGTACGCGACGGCCGTGGTGTGCTGCTACTGGGATCCGGTGCGGCCCGCCCTGCTGGCGGCGGGGCTGTGCAGCGCGGCGGTGGCCTACGGCGGGCTGGGCATCCTGTTCGGCGCGTTCCTGCGGAGCGAGCTGGCGGGCATGTTCGTGATCATCATGGTGAGTCTGCTGGACACGATGCTGCAGAACCCGATCAGCAATCCCGCGGCGAGCAAGGACGGGGTGTATCTGCTGCCGGAGTACGGGCCCACGCAGGTGAGCGTGGCCGCGGGGTTCACGCGGTCGGTGCCGTTCACCCAACTGCTGCTGGGGCCCGCGTGGTTCGCGGGCCTGTGGCTGCTGGCGGCCGCCGCGTTCCGCGTCCGCACCCGCAACCACCAGCCGGCCCACGCCTGACCGGGGCTCCGCCCCGGCGCTGCGGGTGCGGAGCCCCAATGTGTCAGGCGCACTCAGGCGCACACGGAGGCCGCGAGCTCGGCCGCCCGCGTCAGCAACTCCTCGTACACCTCGGGGCGGTCCTCGTCGATCACCGGTGAGCCGATGCCGAAGTCTCCGTTCACCCAGCGCGCCGACACCCCCGGGTTGGCGCTGTCCGTGCCGTCGTGGAGGAAGACGTGCGGGCTGCAGTTGACGCGGCCGTCGCGGGCGGCCCGGTACTGGTCGAAGACGGCCGCGCGGGCGCTGCCGGAGTCCAGGGCGGCGGCGAGCGCGGCGACGTCGACGGCGTCCGTGGCGCGGGCGACGTCGAGGATGACGTGCCGCAGGGAGATGCACCGGCCCTCGGCCCAGAAGGCCCGGCGCAGGGCGCGGTCGAGTTGTTCGCTGGCGTGCCAGCTCTGGGCCTTGGCGGCTTCCACGGCCTCCAGGGCGGGCAGGGTGGTGACCGGGTAGGTCCAGTCCGGGCCCTGCCACAGCCGCCAGCCCGCTCCGGGCTCGACGGCGCCGAGCACGGAGATCTCCGAGTCCACGCCGGGGCGGGCGTTGACCTCCTCGTTGAACAGCTCCAGCGGGAAGGCCCGCAGGTCGAACCAGATCCGGCCCTCCAGCCCCAGCCGGCGGCGGGTCTCGTGCAGGCGGTGCACGGCGACATGCGCGAAGGAGCAGTTGAGGTCGGTGAAGACGACGACGGTGTCCGGGCTGTGCGGCAGTCTGGGGTCCCGGTCGGTCCCTGCCCGCCGGGAGTCGGCCGGGGGATGCGGTAAGGGGTTCATCTCTCTCCTCGGTGCGGTGCGATGCCGTGCGGTGCGATGCCGTGCGGTGCCTGGGGCGGGAGGGTTTCCCACCCCAGGCACCCTGTCACGGGGTCCGGCGAACCGTCACGGCGTTTCCGCCACGCGCAGGATTCCCCACCAGCCCTCGCAGACGCCCCAGTGCAGGTTTCCGGTGCGGTAGGCGTAGTCGCCGGGGTGGTTGGCGCGGAAGCGGACGGTGCGGGTGCTGCCCGCGGCGAGGGCGCCGATGGTCGAGACGTACGGGCCCCGGCCGGTCTCGGAGCCGTCCCAGACCTGGCCGTGGACCGTGAAGCACTGGTTGCGGCTGCGGGCCCCGGCGACGGCGAGGTGGATGGCGACCTGGTCGCCGGCCCGGCACTCCAGCAGCGGGGTGGGCGGGGCGGGGTCGGCCAGGACGGGGTGCAGCGGGTGCAGGGCGGCGGTGCGGTAGTTGTACGCCTTCTGCCCGGCGTCGTCCCTGCTGTCCGAGAACAGGTCGGCGACGGGCTGGGTGAGGTCGCCGTCGTGGAAGAGCCGCAGTCCGTCCTGGCTGATCAGCACGAGTTCGTGCACGGGTTCGGCGTCGGTCCGCCGGACGACGGCCCGTTCGCCGGTCCAGCGCTCCTCGCCGGTGGCCGGGTCGTAGGGGGTGGCGTCCGCGGCCTCGATCACCAGGGCGCCCACGAGGCCGCGCCGCATGTGCGAGACGACGTCGGCCTGGTCGCGGAGGAGGGCGACGCCGGGGCTGTCGGCGTACCAGTGGTAGGTGCGGGAGCCGCCCGGTTTGACGGTGCTGTCCTCGTTGTGTCCGGCGTGTGCGCCGTCGTCGGTGGTGACGTCGTAGCGCAGCCGGGTCGGGTGCAGGGAGACGCGGCCGGACAGCACCCGGGAGCCGGGGTCGTCCTTGGCCATGAGCGGCGGGTCGAAGGCGCTCGCGGGCGGTGGCCCGTCGAGTTCGTTGACCAGCGTGACCTCGACCCACTCGCCCTCGCGGCAGCGCAGTACGAGCGGCCCCTCGTCCCGCGGCGCGCCGTCGACCTCGTAGACGAGGCCGTACGGGTCGACGCGCAGGTCGCTGTAGCGGATGTCGCGGGCGCGGGCGCGCACGGTGTAGCGGCGGACGTCGCGCTTGGGCGGCAGGTGTCGGAGGCCGGGGTTCGCGGAGGGCAGGGCGGGCAGGCCGGGCCGGAGGGCGCCGTGCAGCCGGAGCAGTCCCCAGCAGCCGAGCCACAGGTCGTCGGTGGCGCCGAACGACCAGAGGTGGTCGCCCGGCCCCTGCGCGGGGTCGAGGTCGAGGTCGGCGGTGTTGGAGATGCCGAGGGTCCGCTGGTCGCGCCAGGGGGTGTCGGGGCGGCCGCGCCATTCGTGCCAGCGCAGCCCGTTGGTGGTGAAGCTGTGCTGGAGGTCGTGCGAGCCCTGGAGGACGTGCAGCCGGATCTGTTCGCCGGGGTAGGCGTGCAGCAAGGGGGTGGCCGGGTCGCCGTGGACACCGCTGGCGAACCAGTCGGCGGGGTCGCCGCCCCGTTCCGAGAGGGGTTCGCAGCGGTAGTTGACCGCCATCACGCCCTGGTCGTCGGGGCCGCCGGGCACCGGTGGCGGGTTGAGGGGACCGCTGTGCCCGCCGTGGTCCTCGTGGTCGTCTCCCGCCATGGGCATCTGCAGATGTTCGACGAGGGGCACGAAGTCGGCGACGGCCAGCACGAATTCGCGGAACTGGCCGTCCTTCCGTTTGATCACGGCCTGGGTGCCGCGGCGCAGCGGTGTCGTGCCGTCGGCGGGCTCGTACCAGTGGGCGTCCTCGGCTTCGGCGATCATGGCGCCGAAGAGTCCGTGCCGCTGGCGGTAGTTGGCGAGCAGGTGGTCGTGGAAGAAGACGGTGCCGAACTCCTCGTTGACGTACCAGCGGTAGGTCCAGGAGTTGTAGCGGGCGAAGGCGTCGGCGCCCTGGTCGGCGGTGGTGGTGCCGGTGATGTAGTTCCAGCCGATGCTGGAGCCGTCGGAGATCAGCGGGTCGTACTTGACCAGGTGGGTGTGGAGTCCGGCCTCGGGCTGGAAGGGGAGCTTGGGGTCGAACGCGGTCTGGCCCTGCGGTCCGGTGGGCAGGGCGTTGGTGAGGGTGAGTTCGAGGATCTCGCCCTTGCGGGCCCGGATGACCAGCGGCTCCACGGTGCGTTCGCCCGCTTCGAGCCGGCGCCTGAACTCCTCGATGCCGCCCGCCTCTTCGAGCTCCTCGGCGAGGACGAAGAAGTGGCCGCGGTGGTCGTGCCAGGTCTTGGCGTGCTCGGCGGTGGGGTCGCCGTGGTAGTAGACGGTTCCGCTGGTGACGACGAGGTGGTAGCGGCGTACGGGTGCGTCGGGCGGGCCGATCTTGGTGAACGCCTCGCCGGGCTGGGGGTCGGGGCAGAAGGCGGCGGCCTCCAGCGGAGTGGGTTCGCGGCCCATGCCGAGGGGCTGGTGCGGGGTGCGCGGGGGGCGGGGCGACTTCTGCGGGTAGGAGGCGGCGTCCCGCATGAAGGCGGGGAAGCCGGGCTTCTCCGGGGTCGGGAGGGGCGGCGGCGCGCGGTGCGGGAGCGGGACGAGCCGGCTGATGGCCGTGCCGTCGGGGTAGCGGCCGGTGCCGTCCTGGAGGGTGTCGAACATCCGGAAGAGGCCCCACATGCCCATGTGGAAGTGGACGTACATGTGGCAGTGCCAGATGGAGTCGCCGACGGCGGCCTGCACCGAGCCGAGGCCGCCGATGAGTTCGAGGGTGAGGCCCTCCTGCGGGCTGATGCTGACGGAGTCGACGATCGGCGAGGCGGGGTCGGTGGGGTCGGCGTGCCACTGGTGGAGGTGGGTGTGGAAGACGTGGGTGTCGCGCATGCCGCCGTGGACCAGCCGGATCACCGCTGGGTCGCCCTGGTAGCCGCGCAGGACGGGGGTGGCGGGGTCGCCGAACATCCAGGAGCTGTGGTGCATCTCCTCGCCGGTCTGGGCGTCGCGCACCGGGTCGAGCACCCCGTTGTCCAGCATCCGCTGGTACCGGTACATCCGCCATTCCATGGGCTCGATGCGGAGGTTGACGGGCAGCATGGCGAGGTTGGGCGGGGTGAGGTCGGCGGTGGTGTCGGGGCCCCGGCCGTCGGCGGCGCGCAGCATCGGGTGTCCCGCGGGGCCCGGGGCGCCCGGGGTGTCCATGGAGTGCATGCCGCCCATGGGCATCAGGGCGGACGCGTCGGCGGGGTTGTCGTTGCTGGGGTACTCCATCATGAAGATGACGAACTCGCGGAAGCTGCGGTCAGGCAGGTGCACGTCGGCGTACAGCCCGGACGCGAGGTCGCTGCCGGTCTCGGGGTCGGTCCAGGTGGCGTCCGCCGCCTCGACCACGAGGGCGCCGATCAGTCCGTGGCTCTGGGCGCCCTCGCCGCGCGGGTCGGCCATGTCGCCGAAGTGGAACACGCCCTCGTGTTCGCAGACCCACTCGTACTCGCGGGTGCCGCCCGGCGGCACGGTGCTGTCGGGGTTGCGGCCGACGGCCGTGCCGTCCTGGGTACGGGCGTCGTAGCGCACGCCCTGTATGGTGATGCCGGTGGGACGGTCGAGCTCGTTGGAGAGCCGTACGCGCAGCCGTTCGCCGCGGCGGGCGCGCAGGACGAGCGGGCGCATCAGC
Organism: Streptomyces sp. NPDC002537; assembly: GCF_053594975.1. Classification (NCBI taxonomy): domain Bacteria; kingdom Bacillati; phylum Actinomycetota; class Actinomycetes; order Kitasatosporales; family Streptomycetaceae; genus Streptomyces; species Streptomyces sp. NPDC002537. The sequence goes on along the minus strand of NZ_JBSFWT010000022.1, from coordinate 8,117 downwards.
GGGTGCGGCTCGGGCACCCGCTCGGGCTCCTCCAGGTAGTTGGGGAACGGCGAGGGCCAGGTGGCGGCGATCGAGCGGAGCTCTTCCGCGTCCGTGGCGAGGGTGTAGAGGGCGCCGTTGGAGTCGTAGTCGCCGAATCCGTTGTAGGCGATGGGGACATGGAGGGCGACGACGTCGTAGGTACGGGTGGGTGCTGGCATGCGTGTGGTTCCCCCGTGGTGTCGGTGCTGCTCGTTTCCTGTGGTTGCGGTGCGTTTCCGGTGATGCGGTGGTGTTCCACCGGTGGTGCGATCAGGCGGTCGTGTGGTCAGGCGGTTGTGCGGTCAGGCAGTTGCGCGGTCAGGCCGTTGTGTGGGCGAATTGCGCCGTCACCGTGCCGCCGGAGAGGACCCGGCCCTCCCAGCGGTAGCTCTGCCGGAAGGGTCCGTCGGAGCCGTCCGTCCGCGTGAACGTGAGGGCGATCCGGTCCCCGCGCCGGACGCGGATCTGCCGTTCGATCGGCAGGAAGCAGTGCTTCCAGCTGTCGGAGGCCGTCCGCTCGGCGATGCCGTCCCCGGAGATGTCCAGGGCCACCGTGTCCGACAGCGTCGCCACGAAGTAGCCCTTGAACCCGCTCAGCACGCCGTCCCGTTGCGCGGTGAACACGAGCGGCACCTGGTAGGTGGCGGACGGCTCCTGTCGTTCCAGGTCGTAGACGCGGACGATCCGGGGCGCGGAGAGGTGGCCGTCCAGCGGCAGGACGACGTCGTAGTAGAGGTCGAAGGGGCCGCGGGCGCCCCGGCTGCGCAGCAGTTCGGCGAACGGCCCGGGGCCGCCGCCGTCCTGCGGCCGCCCGGCGCGCACCTGGGCGTGGGCCCGGGGCGCGGCGACCGGGACGAGGTAGCTCTCGACCCGCTGCGGGAGCATGGCGCCGCCGGGCGCGAGGAAGCGCTCGCGGGCGTCGGCGAGGATCGCGGCGAAGCCCTCGTTGTCGGCGAGGTTGCCCATGATCTCGGAGATGACGACGTCGACGCGCTCGGGCAGGTCGACGTCAAAGGAGAGGCCGTGGACGGGCCGGAACCGCTCGCGGTGTCCCGCGGCCGCCACCCGGTCGCAGGCGGCGCGCAGCACGTCGGCGTTGAGCTCGATGCCGTACACCCGGCGGGCGCCCGCCTCCAGGGCCCACTGGGCGAGGACGCCGGTGCCGGTGCCGAGGTCGAGGACGGTGGCGCCGGGCCGCACGGCCTCCCGGACGGCCGCGCGGAAGGCATCCATCCGGAGGTCGTCGCCGAGCATCAGATCGTGGAAGGCGGCGTCCCAGTCGGTGAGCCGCTCGGAGGCGGGCAGCCAGACCTGTTCCGCCGTGTACGGCGCGGGGCCGTGGGCCGTGGTGCTCACTGTGGCTCTCCTTGGGTGGCGTCCGGGGCAGGTCTGTTCAGGTCGGTGCCGTCCGGGGCGGGGCGGACCGGGAGCGCGTCCGCGCTGGGGCCGGAGGTCTGGCAGCCGGTGACGAGGTCGAAGGTGGAGCGGTGCAGGGGGCAGGTGATGCGCAGGGTGCGGGGGTTGACGTAGCCGTGGACGAGGCGGCCCTTGCGGTGCGGGCAGGCCGCCGCGATCTCGTACGCCCGTCCGTCGACGGTGACCCGCACCCACTCCCCCGGCAGGGGTTCGACGGTGACGGCGTGGCCGCCCGTGCCGCCGGTCACGCCGCCTCCCGGGCCCGCTCGACGGCGGTCTCGAAGGCGGTGCCGATCAGTTCGGAGAGCAGCAGCGCGCCGACCCAGAGCCGGGTGGGGTCCAGTCCGTGCACGGCCTCGTACTCGCGGATGGCCACCTGCATCTCCTGCCGGTGGAAGGTGTCGATGTGGAGGTGCTCGGTGTAGTACCGGCCGTGGACGATGCCCAGCCGTTCGCAGGCGCGTGCCTGGACGGTGAACGCGGAGGGGATGCTGGCCTCCAGGTAGGCGAGGGCGCCGAGGAAGTACTCCAGGTGCGGGGCGCGCTGGGTGAGCCAGTAGAAGGCGTCGAGGAAGGCGTACGTCTCGTCGCTGGTGCGGTCCAGGTAGGCGTCCAGTTCGAGCGGGAGCCCGAGTTCGGCCAGCAGGTCGCGGTAGAGCTGGGAGTGGGCCTGCTGGAGGTTGCCGCAGCCGAACTCGTCGATGAGCACCCGCATCACGGCCATCTGGGCCCGGATGGGGAGCCGGGGTACGGCCGGGAAGAAGTTCTGTGCCTCGGTCAGGCCGTCGGGGGCGAACTCCCCTACGACATAGGTCATTTGCTCCCGGGTCGCCTTCTCGGCGAGGTAGTGGCCGGCCGGTGTGCCCGCGCGTTCCTTCTCCAGGAGTCCGTCGAGCGCCTCCAGCCACTCGGCCCGGCCGGCGAGCGGGGGTATGCGCTCCTCGAGCTCCGCGACCCGGGCGACGATCCAGGCGCGTTCGATGCGTTCGATGTGGGCGTAGGTGCGGGCGTCGGGCAGGGAGCGGTTGTGGATGAACAGCCGCTTGAGGTCGCTGTCCGTGGGTTCCGTCCTCATGTGCGGCTCCCTTCGGGTGTCGCGGTCCGGCCGGTGCCGATCACCCGGCGGCGGTGGAGTTCGGATTTGAGGGACCGGTACCAGTCGGCCCGGTCCAGGCCGTGGCGTTCGCAGGCTTCGCGCACCGCCGCGTTGTACACCGGCCGGGCGCCGAACGCCGTGGCGCACAGGGCGGGTTCGACGTTGGCGAGGGCCATGACCCAGCCGTCGACGTCCCCGCAGTCGCCGACGAGGTGCTCCAGTCCCTGGAGCACCGGCACCCCGGGCCCCGCGGCGAGCAGGGCCCGGGTGTCCGCGGCGGAACCGGCCGAGTCCTTGACAGCGGCCGTCCCGGGCAGGTCGCAGATCCGCAGCAGGGTGGCGAGTTCGATGCCGTTCCCGGAGATCACGGACTCGTGGTAGACGACCACGGGCAGCCCGGCCGCCTCCGCCACGGCCGCGTAGTGGTCGTACATCTGCCGCTGGGTGACGTGCGGCCCGTACGGGGTGGTGGCGACGACGGCGGTGGCGCCGAGACGGGCGGCGAGCCGGGCCCGTTCGGTCACCTCCCCGGTGGTGGGCCGCTGGATGCCCGCGAACACCGGCAGGCCGTCCGCGCAGTCGACGGTGTGACCGATCATCGCCTGCCACTGACGGTCGGTCAGCGCCCAGCCCTCGCCTGTGCTGAGGGCCGGGAGCAGGGCGCTCACGTGGGGCCGTACGGAGTCCACGAGGCGGGTGACGTCCCGTCGGGGTACGTCGCCCCGGTCGGTCAGCGGTGTCACCAGGGCGACGGTCACTCCCGCGTACATCAGCCCTCCCCCAGGAGCAGGCCGGGCGCGATCCGCAGGGCGAGCGAGTCGCGGTAGAGCTTCTCCAGGCCGTCGGGGAAGGGGACTTCGGGTCCGGGCTCGGGCGGCAGGACCGGCAGCCCGGTGCGGGCGAGCAGCCCGGGGCTGACCGTGTGGAGGACTCCACCGCGGTGCAGGACCATGCCGGCCAGGAGCCGTTCGTGCGTGGGCAGCCCGGCCGTCCCGGGCGTGCCGAGTCCGGTGTCGAGGTCCTCGCGGGTGTAGCCGAGGCGGCGGATGTCCATGTCGGTGTGCAGGTGGTCCATGAACGGGTAGTAGGCGTCCTGGAGTTCGCGAGGGAAGCGCCACACCAGGTCGTCGCAGCGGCCCACCTGTTCCAGGCTCATCGTGACCCTGCCGTGGAGCCGGGTGGCGAAAAACGACTTGCAGGCGATCCGGGTGGCCTCGTCCGCGCTGTTCATGCCGAGGAACAGCGCGGCGTCCACGTAGGAGTCACCGGGCATGGCGGTCGAGCGTCCGGGTCAGCCGGGTCATGGCCGCGGAGAACATCTTCGGGTCGCGGGCCAGGGCCATCCGGAGGTGTCCGTCGCCCTTGTCGGGCTGGCTCCAGTAGAAGTACCGGCCGGGCAGCAGGTACAGGCCCTCGCCGGTGAGGTCGCGCTGGAGCTCGGTGGCGGTGAGCTCGGGGTGGTTGATCCGGAACCAGGCGACACTGACGTTGACCACCGGCTCCTGGTACTCCAGGATCGTGCCGTCCAGGGCCTTCCGCGCGGCTTCCCGGTTGCTGGTGAGGACGTCGCGGACCGAGGAGAGGTCGTCCCCGATGGAGTCCTCGATGTACTCGGCGAGCATGTTCAGCACGAAGGGCGAGACATTCAGCAGAACGCTGGTGTGCAGATTGCGGACCGCCTCGTGGATGTCGTCGCTGACGGTGATCATCGCGCATTTGGCGTCCTGCACCGGCCAGGTCTTCCCAGTGTCCTCGATCGCCATGTAGCTGACCCCTGAATTCTCCAGGAGTTCATACATGTCGAACCGTGCGACAGCGGGGTCGAATAGCGTGAACGAGGCGAAGCAGAAATCAATCACCAGCAGTTTGTCGTGGTCCTTGCAGAACCGGACCACTTCCTCGAACCCGCGGCGGCCGTGCTTCAGCAGGCTGAACCCGGTGGGATTGTTCGGGTCGACCAGGAACAGTGCGTCGGTACGGACCCTACGCTTGAGCTCGGTGTAGATCCGGTCGGGGTCGGCAAAGGCCGATTCGTCCACCGGGTACAGCGGCACGCCCATATTGGCCAGCACGTCGTAGAGGTTGTCGAAGCAGGGCTCTATCAGCGTCACCGCCATCCGCTGCTGCTTCAGGTACATGCCGACCACCATCGTCGATATCGACGCGGCGTAGGAGAGCATGGTCTTCTTCTTCGCCAGTGCCGTGGGCTGCCGGTGCAGCCGGAAGAACGCGTCGACGAAGCGCTGTTCGTAGGTCTCCTGGAGGCCCTGTTCCGCTTCGTACCATAACTGCGGGAGGCGGGCGACGATGTGGTGCTGGCCGGCCGACTGCCGCTGGTGGGTGTGGGCGTCGGCCAGGTTGAACTCGGTCCGCAGCGCCTGGATCTCGTGCTGGGTCAGGTCGACGAGTGCCCCGCCGGTGCGGGTGCCGTTGGTGTTCATGGTCTCTCCCCGTGCGCGTTCGGTGATCCGGACCGGCCGGTCCAGGACGGTCCGTGGCGCTGTTCCGACTCGCCCGGCCGCGCCGTGGAAGGTGCTCGGCTCCGTCGCCGGGAAACACTGCGATGGCTCTGTGGGAACGCTCCGGCATACCGGGTGCGGCACACTGCCGACGCACCGGCCCGCCGGAGCCTGGAAGAAATTGCGCGGCTCCGTATGACGCACTGCCGCGCACGGCGCGATGAGCGCCGGGGAATCGGCCGCGGGCACGGGTCGGCCGGCCGTCCCGGCCGGTGGCCCGATTGCGGATTCCCTCGTGGTACGCCCGTGGCTATGCGCGCCCGGCCAGGGCGGGTCTGTGCCCGCCGGCCGTTCGGATGCCCCCCGGAATATAAAGATCCGGCTGCCGCCCGCTCGACGATGCCCCGATCACGCGGATTCCTCCGCTTCGCTCGGCATCGTGCTGCGAACACGGTCAAAATTACGTGCCATGTTCCTGCTCCCCCGTAAACGGACCGTAGTCCGACGGCCAGGACTATGCCATACCGGGAACACCCCGAGCAAGCATCTTCGAGACTCGGATTTCCGTGCAGGCGGCGAACGATCAAGGGATTCGGCCGATGGGTGGCGGTGTCATATTCCCGGCCTTGCCCATGACTTGACGGATACTTCACCGAATTTTTCTTGCCCGGCGGGACCGCGGCCGCGGAGAATAAACCAAGATCGATTCATGGAGGGCCCGGTCGACAGGGAATTGATAGAGATCGGTTCCGGCCCGCCGCGCGAACGTGCGGACGCGGCGCGCAATCGCGACGTCATTCTGGCCACGGCCGCGCGGCTGTTCGCCGAGCGCGGGGTGGAGCGCGTCTCGCTGGATGCCATCGCCGCCGAGGCGGGGGTCGGGAAGGGCACGCTCTTCCGGCGGTTCGGCAGCAAGGCCGGGCTGGCGGCCGCGCTCCTCGACGCCCAGGACCGCGGGTTCCAGGAGCGGCTGCTGTCCGGCCCCGCACCGCTCGGGCCCGGCGCCCCGGCGGCGGCCCGGCTGCTCGCCTTCTTCGACGGATATCTCGAACTCCTCGGCGGCAACCTGGAGTTGATCCGGCTGTCGGAGACCGCCCGGCCGGGTGCCCGCTACCGGGTCGGCTCGTACCACCTGTGGCAGCGGCACCTGTCCCTGCTGCTCGCCGAGGCGCGCCCCGGGCTCGACGCGCAGGCCACCGCCCATCTGCTGCTCGCGCCGCTCGCCGCCGACCTCCACCACGCCCTGCGCACACGGAAGTTCGAGGACGCCCGGGTGCGCGAGGCCGTGCTCGCCCTCGTCCGTCAGGTCGCCGGCGACGGCGGGCCGTGACGGCCCCGGACACGGCGCGGCGCCCCGCACGCGCCGCCCGGAGGGGCGGCGGCGTACGGGGCGGGGCGGTGCCCACCGAGGTCAGGCCTCGCGGATCGTCTCGATCTCCAGCGTCAGCTCGATCTCCTTGGAGACGAGGATGCCACCGGTCTCCAGGGCCATGTTCCAGGTGAGGCCCCAGTCCTCGCGGTTGACCTTGCCGTGCGCCGAGAACACCGCGCGGTCGTTGTTCCACGGGTCCTTGGCGTAGCCGAGGTAGTCCACATCGAGGGTGACGGACCGCGTCACGCCCTTGATGGTGAGGTCCCCGGTCATGGTCCCCTTGCTGCCCTTCCAGGTCACCGACGTCGAGGCGAAGGTGGCCTTGGGGTGCTTCTCCACGTCGAAGAAGTCGCCCGAGCGCAGGTGGTCGTCGCGGGTCTTGTCGCCGCTGTCGACGCTGGCCATGTCGATGACGGCGGTGACCCGGCTGTCCTCGGGCCGCTCGCCGACCGAGACGGACGCCTCGACGCCGGTGAAGCGCCCGCGCACCTTGGTCAGCATGAAGTGGCGGCCCACGAAGCCGACCTCGGCGTGGCCGGGGTCGACCTTCCACGTGCCGGCGGACGGCAGCTGGACACCGTTCACCTCACGGGTGGGGGAAACAGCACTGCTCATGGGGGTGTCCCCTTTCCTGGTTCGTCAGGAGGTGTTCGTCAGGAGGTGCGGGCGGCGGGCCCGGACTCGGTCGGCAGGCCGGCGTCGATCCAGTCCTTCTTGCCCTCGCCGTACTCGTACACGTTCGCGTAGCCCAGTTCGGTCAGCCGCTTGGCGGCGATGCCGGAGTTCCCGCAGGGCCCGTCGGCGCAGTAGACGACGATCTCGGCCTGCTTGTCGGGCAGCAGCCCGGGAGCGAGCTTGTCGACCGCGTCGTGCGGGAGGTTGAGGGCGCCGGGCAGATGCGCCTCCTCGAAGTACGAGGAGGGCAGGGCCTCGACGACCGTCACCGAACCACTGTCGATCTTCTTCTTGACGTCGTCACGTCCGATGCTGCGGACCATGTCGTCACCCTTCCGGGGTCGAAGTTTTCCGTGCGTTCGCACACACACTATCAAGTGCGTGCGGACGCACACAAGCGCCGATATACTTTCCCCGTGAGCAAAGGGGATGTGGGCATCGAGGCATGGCGAGCACTGCTGCTCGCCCACAACACAGCCGTCCGCGCGATCGAGAGCGACGTGCAGCGCGAGGGCCGCGTCCCCCTGACGTGGTACGACGTGCTGCTGGAGCTCAAGGCCGCGGGCGAGCACGGACTGCGGATGCAGGAGGTCGCGGAGCGGGTGGTCCTGAGCCGCACCCGGGTGAGCCGACTCGTCGACGAGATGGTCCGCGTGGGGCTCGTCCGCAAGGACGCCGACGGCGCGGACAAGCGGGTGGTGTGGGCCGTCATCACCGAGGACGGGCTGGAGGCGCTGCGGGCCACGGCACCGGTGTACATGCGGGGAATCCGGCGGCACTTCTCCGCGTACCTGACGGAGGAGGAGACCGAGGTCGTCGCCGAGGCGCTGACCAAGGTGGCGCGGGGGGAACGGCTCGACACGGTGGCCAGCCCCGCTCGTCGGCGCGGCTGACCCAGTTCCCGATCCCGGGGGGGCGCCCCCCGGCCCTGGCTGCCGGGGCTGACGCCCCGGACCCCTGGCTGCTGGGGCTGCGCCCCGGGCTCTGGTTCCCGGGGCTGACGCCCCGGGCCCCGCAACACGGCTTCGCCGCGTTGTCCTCAAACGCCGGACGGGCTGGATTTGCGGACCGTGGTTCT